>JANWZC010000068.1:11490-13309 GCA_025054975.1 Raineya sp. | reverse complement strand
ATCCGTGCCTCGGCGTAAGCCTTGCAATTCCAAAAAGTCGGCAGCTGTTTGTGGGTCTCGTACCGAAGGGTTAGTGCTGATGTTGTTGAACAAATTATTCGCTTGATTACTTGCAGGGAAATTAGGGTTAGGATTAGCTCCCACAAAAGGCAAAGCATTACGATAGCTTTGAGCTTCGCCCAAGTCCAAAAAAGCAATGATATTGCGTAAGTTTTGCGTGTTATTAGTTCGGTTGGTTACATAGACCTCTACCCTTGTGATAAGTACTCCTGAATTGATAGTAGGCATGGTAGCCAAGGCAGGTTCATAGCGATTGCGGTGGAATTGCGAAAGCAAAAAATGTCTGTTTTCCTCGTAGTCGGTCATGCGGATTTCAAAACGGCGGATTTGTCTGCCTCCTTGCAAACGAATTTCATCAGCCGTAGAACGTTGATTGGCAATGACATTCTGCATTTTGAGCTTACCAAATTGCCAATCGGTGCGAACCCCAAATAAATTTTGGCTACCCTGAATAAGAGCCACCCCTGGCGAAAAATTGACATTTCCAAATTTCACATCTTGCAGAGCCTCTTCGGGATAGGCTTTGTACTGCACACGAAAGGTATTTTCAAAGTTGAAGCTGGCTTTGGTATCGTAGCTGGTGTTGAGTGAGAGTTTATCACCAATTTTGCCTGTAACACTGAAATTTGCGTGAGGGTCAAAATCAAAAACGCCGTTGCTTTGCCTATCGGCAGGGATAGCGGGATTAGCTACATTCTGACGCTTATAGCCAAAATCTAAATTAACAAAACCACTAGGTTTGAACTCTATGGCATCGCCACCGAAAATTTTACCAAAAAGTTTACTACCTATCGGGATGCGAGGCTTGAAGTTGAAGCGTGAATTTTGTGTAGCGGTTTCTTCGGCAACATTAGCCCCTGAAACTCTCCAAAATTTCTTATTGATTTCTAAATCCTGAAAATGTTCTAAATCTTTACGTGTGATACGCGTAGGTGGGCGATAGTCGTATTCTCCGATTTTTTCTTCTACTACAAAACTACGAGCCGTGTCGTTCAAATCTACTTTGAAAGTAGTTTTCAGATTGGAAGGTTTAAGGTCTAAAACCGATTTAGTACGGTGCGAACCAAATAAATCTCCACGTCTGTCGGGAAAGGAATAAGTAGAAAAACGGCTCTTCTGATACTTGGGTGTATCCTGTGGAATATGAAAGAAATATCTTTCAGTTATCTCATCTTGTTCATATTGAGCAATACGTGTGCCGCTCCATATGCAAACAGAAAAAAGCACACTGCTCACTATCCATAAATGTAAGCCCTGACGCAACAATTTGTAAAAGTTTTAATCAGCTGTCGTAAAAGTTACCCAATAAGCAAGCTGTAAATTTTAAGGCTTCAAAAATAGCGATTATTCCTAAAAAACAAAAACGAGCCAAAATAGACAATGACGCAATTTTGCAAGCAAATTTCGTGCAAAAGTGATTTTCTGAAAAGAATAATTTAAGGAAGTTATCAAAGATTTAGTGCATAATGTTGCAAAATAAGTTTTTTGTCCTGAGTTGATATTTGTATCAACAAACAATCTTAAACACAATACTCCCCAAGAATGCAAAGCAAAAATTTTGTAGAATTGGTGTTTTTTGTTATAGGCAAAAGGATTTTGCCATAAAAAATGCAATTTTTGAATTTTCTGAGTCAAATTCATTGAAAAACTTGCTACTGAAATTTAAGAAAAAACATTTAGGTTTTCTCCATCAAAAGATGCAAACACCATAGTAGGGTGTGAGTCTTGGTGAAAGATATTTCCTTGAAAATCAATGGCG
>JANWZC010000068.1:0-11480 GCA_025054975.1 Raineya sp. | reverse complement strand
TTTCTCCATCAAAAGATGCAAACACCATAGTAGGGTGTGAGTCTTGGTGAAAGATATTTCCTTGAAAATCAATGGCGATAGCTCCTGCAAAGCCATCAAAAGTAGCAAGTTCTTGAAATGTTTTATGAAATGCTTGCTGAATGGTTTGTCCGTCAGTGCGGCGTGTAACAATTTTTGTGGCAATACCCCCACTTACAATGTCCTCACCTACACCTGTACAAGAAACTGCACAAAATTCGTTGGCATAATTGCCTGCAATAGTAGCTGAATCTGAAACCCGACCAACCATTTCAAAGCCTTTTCCTCCTGTGGAGGTTGCGGCAGCAAGTTTGCCGTTGCTATCCAAAGCTACACAACCCACAGTGCCTGTACCTAAACTTGCTTTTTTAGCTTCAAAGTCGGCACGACGTTCGGGGGTTTCAGGATTAAAATATGGAAATCCTTGTTTTTGGGCAAATAGATTAGCTCCCTCGCCTGCTAAAACTCTATCATCAAAGGAAAGTAACTTTTCCGCAACTAAAATCGGATTTTGGATATTTTCAATATTGATAACTCCCGCAAATTTTTTTGTTGTGCCGTCCATCAGTGAGGCACTCATGCGAATTTTGCCATCACTTTGTATCTGTGAGCCTAAACCTGCATTAAAAAGCGGTTCATCCTCCAAAAGTTTTGTAGCAAAAACTACCACTTCCAAAGCTGAATGACTTTTCAAATATTCATAGCTTTGTAGAACAATCTTTTTCAAAGCCTCTTGCTTGGCTTTTTTAATAGCTTCGGTCTGCGAAAATTCGCTGAAAAAACCACCATGTATGATAATTTTCATAGCCAAAGGAAATTAGAGTTTTACTCAAACTTTATATTGGGGCAATATAAAAAAATTTGAGGTTGAATATTCAACCTCAAATCAACATTTTCTAACGAACTACTAACTTTTTATGTATTCGGGCATTTTCGCCTATGATTTGTAAATGATACACACCTTTGGGCAAACGACTTACATCAAAATTTACTTTATTTTCGTTTCTTACAGTTTTTTCCCCTTGCAAAATGCCCAAAGTATTGTAAAGAACTACTTTTTCAGGCATTTGTCTGACATTTTCGAAATCTATCCACACTTTGCTTTCAGCGGGATTGGGATAAACTTTAATTTGAGCAGTCCATTCATTTTCTAATGCCGTAGGCAAAGGTGTAGTAGCTTGTGCCACATTACTATACGGAGAATTGATGTTGGGACCATTGAAGGCTCTCACACGATAATAGTAAGTAGTATTACTACTTACAGGAGCATCAATAAAAGTAGTTGAGTTGGGAGATAATCCTGTTCCGCTGATTTCTGTAAAATTAGTGCCGTCAGTGGAACGCTCCACTTTGTAACCTGCTTCATTGGTGGCATTATCTACCCACGTGAGATTGATTTGCGTAGGTGAGACTGCGGTAGCTACTAAATTTGTAGGAGCATTGATAACTACCAAAGGTGCCGCAGAAGCTACATTGCTATAAGGTGAATTGATACTACCATTGAAAGCCCTTACACGATAAAAATACAAAGTTCCTGAAATGAGTCCATTGTCCGAATACGCAGCAGTATTAGCAGGAAGCGAAGAGGCAATCTCAGTGAAATTGATGCCATCAGTGGAGCGTTCTACCTTGTAACCTGTTTCGTTGGTGGCGTTATCCGTCCAAGTCAGATTGATTTGCGTTGTAGAAGCAGCAGTAGCCGTAAGAGCCGTAGGAGCAACAAGCACTACAAAAGTTCTTGCATTAGCAACATTACTATAAGCAGAATTAGTAGGACCTAAAAAACAACGCACACGATACCAGTATTCTGTATCAGGGGTAAGACCATTATCCGAAAAAGAATTGGTATTGGCAGGAAGTGAGGAAGCTATTTCGGTAAAGTTAATTCCATCTGTAGAACGTTCTACCTTGTAGCCTCCTTCATTGACGTCATTATCATTCCAAGTCAGATTGATACGGGTAGCGGAAACTGCCGTAGCTACTAAACTTGTTGGAGCATTCAAAGAAACGTTAGGTGTAGTAACAGAAGCTATGTTGCTGTAAGAATTGAGCGAGGAGATATACGCATATACACGATAGTAATAAGTAGTGTTGGGTGCCACTGTGTTATCGGTAAAGGTGGTGGTATTGGGGGGCAAATTACCTCCAATCTGTGTCCAGCCCGACATTCCATCTGGGGAGCGTTCTACGCGATAGCCCCATTCATCAGTAGCATTATCAGTCCAAGAGAGATTTACTTGGTTGAATGCGGGAGCAGTAGCAGCTAGCCCTGTGGGAGCATTAGGAGGAGTATTTACGGTCAGTATTTTGAAATCATCAATGTAGATATGATTACTCCAAATATCAGTCAATCTCAACCTAAACTGCACCGATGGATTGCCAATGTAAGTGCTTATATCTATGAGTTCAGTTCGCCATTGTGAAGTTGAGGTAGGAGTAAAACAAGTAGTGGAAAACCAAGGAGTTACAGTAGCAAGTTGCTCACCCGATTTTGTCCAAATACTTGTAAATGTTCCTCCACAACTTGTGGCAACTTCTAATGATAGTGTAGCAAAGCTACTTGAACTCCAAGCCTGATAAGCTACCTTAAACTCAATGAAGGCGGCAATATAGCCTACTAAATTCACGCGAGGCGTGTTGAAAAACAAAGCATTTGAGCCAATACTTGAAGAACAAAGATTTCTCCACATACTTTTACCTCCACCATAACCTACGCTATTGTTTTGTTCCCAGTTGGCAGTTCCTCCTGAGTTGCTTACACTGAAACCAGCTGGCGGGAAAGTTCCCTCAAAATCTACCATTACAGGTGGGGTAATACCCACAGAAACATTGAGAGCTTTGGTAGTAGAATTAGTGAGTGTGCCATTACTTACCTCTAAACGAATAACATAAACTCCAGGGTTGTTGAAAGTTACCGTATGCGGTCCCTGCGTATTTGCAGTAGAGGGTGAAGCTCCACCTAATCCTCCAAAATCAAAATTCCAACTCCAAGAATTGATAGGGGGCGTACTAATAGCCGTGGAGGCATCTGTGAAAGTTACGCTTTGCCCTGCACAAATATTAGTAGAACTCATATTAAAATCAGCTACTAACATTTGAGCAAAACTACTCAATCCCACAAGCCAAATACATAGAGCAAGTAAAAGTTTTTTCATAAATGTTAAGGTTTGCAAATGTGCCCAAATTTACAATTTTTTTCAAAGAAAACCAAAGAAAATTTTGCAAAAAGTAAAAATTATACAAAAAACATTTTTTATTTGCAACTAATCCCAAAAGTCTTTACTTTTAGCTATTGCAGAGAAACATTTTTTTCTTTGAAAACGTTGTTCCTGTAAGAAAAACACTGCAATCGTATAAAAAAAGTCCTAAAAATTTTTTACTTTGAGACGCAAAATATATTTTACGCACATTTTGAAACACGCTACAACTATGGCAGAAAAAATTTTAGATAGAAACTATAAGTTCAAGGACTTGCTGGTTTATGCCTCCAATGAAAGTTTTGAGGGGAATAAAAAGAAATATCGCCGTGTCTTTGAAAATAAAGAAACCACATATATCTATGTAGAACTTTCATTTTACAACAAACTTTTTGATGAAGAAGATTGGGAGGCAAGTATTACACTCAAAGCCTTCAAACTTAATTCTGACGGTGGTAGAAAAGAACTTTGCAATTTGCCTTCTAAAAGAATTATTAGGAAAGATGAAAATATTGTGTATATCCGAGAAAGTTGGGGTAATGATGAACCAGGTTCTTATTGGACTCGCGGCGACTATGAATGGGAAGCCTATATCGACGGCGAAAAAGTAAGCACTCGGAGATTTTACGTAGAAGAAGGTGGTTTGGTACAACCTGATAATAATCCCTATTTTGACATCATAAGTATCAAGTTATTCAACGGTCCCTACGAGGGATTACCTGCCGATAGGCGTGTGTATGTTACACAATTTGATAGCGAAGAGACTCAATACATTTTTGTAGAATTCACCGTTAAGAACAAGCAAGAAAAATCTTGGTACGCCGAAGTCTTTTTCAAATTCTACAATGATGCAGGACAACTAAAAGGTGAAACTTCTGAACTTCGCTACGTAGGACCTAATGAACAGGCTTTTACACTTACTTCGGGTTGGGGCTCGTCAAATAAAGGAACTTGGTTCCCTGACAAATACCGCTTGGAAGTAGTGTTTATGGATCAACTTATTGCCGTTGTGCCTTTTGAGGTGGCAGATAGCTTCATTGAGGGAGTGCCTATTGTGCATAAGCCTGAGATAGGAAGAATTTTCACGGGATTTTCAAGCACTACCAAAAACCAAGAACAATCTTTGGAGGAAATTATGGAAGAGCTCCAAGAAATGATTGGCTTGGATAGTGTTAAAGAGAAAATCAAAGATTACATGCACTACCTTCGTTTCCTGAAACTGCGTCAGGAGCAAGGTTTTGAAGAAAATACCCAAATTAGTCTGCATTCTGTATTTATGGGCAACCCAGGTACAGGGAAAACTACGGTTGCCAAAATGCTTGGTAAAATTTATCACAAATTAGGATTGCTTTCCAAAGGCACCGTGCTTGAAGTAGGAAGACCTGAATTAGTTGGTAAATTTATTGGGCAAACTGCTCCCAAAGTGCAGGAGATAATTGAAAAAGCTCGTGGCGGAATTTTGTTCATTGATGAGGCTTATTCGCTTGCTCGCAAAGGAGACCAAGACGGACAAGACTTTGGTAAAGAAGTGATTGAAGTGCTTATTAAGGAAATGTCTGACGGCAAAGGGGATTTAGCTATCATTGTTGCAGGATATCCTGCTGAAATGGAAATCTTTTTGGACTCTAATCCCGGTTTGCGTTCTCGCTTCAATATGATTTTTAATTTCCCTGACTATTTGCCCCAAGAACTTATGCAAATCCTTGACCTGAAAGCCAAAAAGAAAAACATTGAATTTGACCCCGAAGCCCGTGAGTACATCAAAAAGCAAATTACAGAAGCCTATCGCAATCGCGACCGCACCTTCGGTAATGCTCGTTTGGTAGCTTCGCTGGTGGAAGAAGCCAAAATGAACCTAGGCTTACGAGTGATGAAAAATTTTGATTTGACAAACATTAGTCCCGAAGTGCTTAAAACGGTAACCTTGGAAGATGTTAAAAATATTTTCAAAACCAAAAAACCTGCTTTACCTGACATTAGCATAGATGAAGAATTACTCCACGAAGCCCTTGATGAACTCAATGGCTTAATTGGAATGAATAATGTAAAAGAAGAAGTAATTGAACTCGTAAAATTAGTACGTTTTTATCGGGAAACAGGTAGAGATGTCTTGGGAAAATTTTCTCTACATACTGTTTTCACAGGAAATCCAGGTACAGGAAAAACTACGGTAGCTCGCATCATTGCTAAAATCTACAAGGCTTTGGGTGTGTTGGAGCGTGGGCATTGTGTAGAAACCGACCGACAAGGTTTAGTAGCAGGATATGTAGGGCAAACGGCTCTCAAAACAATGGAGCGTATCAATCAAGCTATGGGAGGAGTGCTTTTCATTGATGAGGCATACGCTCTTACACAAGGGCACGAAAACGATTTTGGTAAAGAAGCCGTTGAAACCTTGCTCAAACAAATGGAAGATAAACGAGGGCAATTTGCTGTTATTGTAGCAGGTTACCCCGATAATATGAAGCAATTTTTGGAAGCTAACCCTGGACTTGCTTCTCGTTTTGATATTACTATCAAATTTGAAGACTACACCGTTGATGAACTTATGCAGATTGCTTTGTATATGCTCAAAGCTGAAAATCTTACTCCTACTGAAGAGGCTTGGGAGCATCTGCGAAAGTATTTTGAGTATCTGTATCAAAAGAGAGATAAATTTTTTGGTAATGCTCGTACAGTTCGCAAGGTTATTCAGCAGGCGGTAAAAAATCAGCATTTGCGTATGGCGTCTTTGCCCAAAGAGCAACGTACCGAAGAAGTTATTCACAAATTAGATTTGCCCGATGTAAAAGAATTTAACGAAAACTTAGAAGCAAGCGGACAAAGCGGTATTGGATTCAAATTAGGTGGAAGCAGTTCTACGGCTACCGAAACTAAAAAATGATATTCTTTTAATGCAAAATCTTGAAAATTAGTTCTTTTAGAATATCACTTTCTTCCATACTACCTGCTTCTATGCCTTTGCTGCGTAAGTCAGCTTCGTGCAAATAATGTATGCATGCAATTACTTTGGGTAAAGGATAATTTTGAGCGGCTTTGAGATAATCTTTCACAAAAAAACGATTAACCCCTAAAACCTCCGCCAGATGAGTTTCACTTTTGTCTTTACTTTGGTGCAAAATGAGCAATTTGGTAAAAAACTGAAATAAAATCAGAATAATGGGAATAATTGGGTTATCTTTGGGATTTTGAGCAAAAAAGTAGGCAATTTTATTTGCCTTGAATACATCTTTTTCTTGCAAAGCCTTTTGAAGGTCAAAAATTGTGTATTCTCGGCTCTCGCCTACATATTTCCTGACAAGCTCTTCAGTAATTTCATTTTGTCCTTCGGTGAAGTTTATTGTAATTTTTTCAATTTCTTTGGCAAGCCGACTCAAATCACTACCTACAAATTCCACTAATAAAGTTACTGCCACAGGTGTAATTTTACACTTTCTCTCTGCAACAAATTGTTCAATCCACTTGGGCAATTCGTTATCGTAAGGTTTTTTAGTCTCAACTACAACTGCATTTTTTTCAAGGGTTTTGTAAAGACTTTTACGTTTATCAAAGGTTTTGTGCTTGTGAGCAAGCACCAAAATAGTAGTAGGAACAGGATTTTCAAGATATTTTTGAAGCATTTTTTGTCCTTCTTCGCTACGTAATTCGGGTAAATCCTGAAACTCCTTTATAATCACTACTTGCCTTTCTGCCATCATCGGGAAACGCCGAGCATAATTGATAATTTGCCCCATTTGCGAATCCTTGCCATACATCATAACCTGATTGAAACCTTTTTCAAACTCCTGCAAGGCATTTTGCTCAATGAAGTCGCAGATGTAATCAATGTAATAACTCTCCTCGCCATGCAAAAAATACACGGGAGCAAATTTTCGGTTTTGTAAATCCTTGCGAACCTCCTCAAATTTCAATACAGGCATGTTGTACAGACATTAGACATGAGACACAAGACATGAGACGCAAAACGCAAGACACGAATATTAGACTATTGTACCTTTTTCCAAGCCAATTTTAATATTTTTAAGCATTACTTCAGTCATTTTGTCCAGGTCATACTCGTGCTTCCAGCCCCAGTCGTTGCGAGCTTGTGAGTCATCAATGCTTTGAGGCCAACTTTCAGCTATTGCCTGTCGGAAATCGGGCTTATAACTAATCGTAAATTCAGGAATATGTTTCTGAATACTTTGAGCAACTTCTTTGGGAGAAAAAGTCATGGCGGCGAAGTTGTAAGAGGTACGCACACTAATTTTATGGCTATCGGCATGCATAAGTTCCAAAGTGCCTCTAATGGCATCGTCCATATACATCATTGGTAGATAAGTGTTTTCGGCTAAAAAACACTCATAATGCTTGGCATACAAAGCCTTATGATAAATATCTACGGCATAGTCAGTAGTACCACCGCCAGGCATAGACTTATAACCTATCAAGCCTGGATATCGCAAACTACGTACATCTACACCATACCTGCGAAAATAATAATTGCACCAACCTTCTCCTGCCTGTTTGCTGATGCCATACACGGTAGTTGGCTCCATAGAACAATACTGCGGAGTATTAACTTTGGGAGTTGTGGGACCAAAAACAGCTATAGTACTCGGAAAATAAATTTTATGTAATTTTTTTTCCGCTGCTAAATCCAAAACGTTCAATAAACCTTGTACATTCAAGTGCCAAGCGTGTTTGGGGTGTTTTTCACCTGTTGCCGAAAGCATCGCCGCCAGATGATAAATCTGTGTAATTTTGTGCTTTCCAACCACTTCCGTAAGACGTGGGACGTTCAAGACATCTAATTTCTCAAAAATGCCTAATTCTTCCTTGCGAATAGGAGCAGGTTCGCGTACATCGGCAGAAATTACATTTGCCTCGCCATATACATTTTTCAAGGCTACGACAAGTTCTGTTCCCAACTGCCCCGCTGAGCCGATAACTAAAATTCTATCTTGTGCCATAACAGATTGCGAAAAAATGAAAATACATTAGCTACAAAAATAACAAGCCTACTCACAATTGCCAAGAATTAAGAACGAAAAATTCAGGTTTTTTTGGCAAAAAAGCCTTTATCTGTTATTTTTGAATGAAACAACTCAGGTCTATGAAAGCAAGCCTAACAAATATTGTTAAGAAAATCTTACTAATCATTTTAGGCATTATTTCGGCAGGTTTTGGCTTGAAAGGCTTTCTTTTACCTAATCAGTTTATTGATGGAGGGGTTACAGGAATTTCTATGCTTGCCGCTAAATTTACTCCTCTTTCCTTACCTGTTTTACTTATTCTCATCAATATTCCATTCTTAATTCTGAGTTTCAAGCAAATTGGCAGGGATTTCACTATTAGCAGTGTTTTAGCTATTATTGGCTTGGCTTTGGCAGTAGCTTTTTTCCCCTATCCAACTATTACCTCTGATAAACTTTTAGTAGCAGCTTTTGGAGGCTTTTTTTTAGGTGGTGGTATAGGTTTGGCAGTCAGAGGGGGAGCAGTATTGGACGGCACTGAGGTTCTTGCCATTTATTTAAGTAAAAAAACAGGTTTGACGGTCGGTGATGTGATTCTGCTTTTCAACATTATGATTTTCTCGGTTGCGGCTTATTTGCTCTCCATTGAAACTGCTTTGTATGCTATTCTGACTTACCTTGCAGCTTCACGTACTGTGGATTTTGTCTTGGAAGGCATTGAAGAATATACAGGCGTAACAATTATTTCTAAATTCAGCGAAGAAATTCGCTTGATGATTATTCATAAAATGGGCAGAGGAGTAACTATTTATCAAGGGAAAAGAGGGTACACTCCCGATAATATGCCTCCTGCTCCTATTGATGTAGTTTTTACCGTAGTTACCAGGCTTGAAGTAGCTCGCCTGCAATCTGAAATTGAAAATATTGACCAAGATGCTTTTATCATTATGCATAGTATCAAAGATACCAAAGGTGGTATGATTAAAAAAAGACCTCACAAACATTGAAAAAATAATTCCTTGAAACTTTGAAAGATGATTTTTCTCAAAGTCAAGAAATATCAAAATCTTTCAGATGAAGCTCTTTTGGAGGAGTTTTGCCAAAAGCAAGATATGAATTTGTTAGGCATTTTGTATGAACGTTACATGACTTTGCTGTATGGTCTTTGTCTCAAATACTTCAAGGAACGTGAGCAAGCCAAAGATATGGTTATGCAGATTTTTGAAAAACTTACTCAAAAAGTGCTTCATGCCGAAATCAAGCATTTTAAGTCGTGGCTTTACGTGTTTGCTCGTAACGAGTGCCTTATGACTATTAGGAAGCAAAATAAAATCTTTTTGCAAGAATTTTGGTTAGATAACGAAGACGAAAATGTGGAAAGTTTGCCTTTTTTTCATCTTACCGATGAAGAAGAAATAGATACTGAAAGTAAGTTGCAACTTTTAGAGAAAGGTTTAGAAACACTTTCAGAAGAGCAGAAAATTTGTATTACACTATTTTACTTGCAAAAGAAAAGCTATCAAGAAATTTGTGAGCATACAGGTTACGAAATAAACAAGGTGAAAAGTTATATACAAAATGGCAAACGCAATTTGAGGATTTTTATGGAGAAAAATGGTTTTAGTTATTTGGCATGGGTGGCATTACTAATGGATTTATTGTAAAATGGCAAAGAAAAAAGATTTTTTTGAGGAAAAGTTGAAGCAATTTTGGCAAAAAGGCTTCAATGAGCAAGAAAAAGCCGAATTTGAGCAATTTCTTGCCGAAAATCCTTTTGAACAGGAGGCTTTTGAGGGATTGCGACATCTTGATAGACAAACTTTTGAAAAAGATATTGCCGAACTTACTCAAAAATTACCCAAGCAAGAACATAGTCCTGTGTTTTCTTTCCGAATGATTGCCGCTTCGGTGCTGATTTTAGGAGGGATAGTAGGTATTATTTGGTGGCTGGCTCAAAGCATGAGCCTTGAAAATTCTATTGCTTTGCAGAAAAATGAATCTAATACTCAAAAAACAGAAAGTTTCACTTATGCTCCCGAAACTACAAAGGTGAAAGATGATTCTTCAAGTTTTCCTCCCCAAACTGAAACAGAACACTATCAAATGCAAAAGCCAACTGAAAAAAAACAAACTTCAACTTATGATTATTACGTGCAAGAAATAGAGTCTTCACCTTTACCCGAGTCCAAAGAATTTTTTGCCCAAACAGAAATAGCAAAAGCAGAGGAAAAAAAGCCAAAGGAAAATTTACAAATGCAGGAGACGGAAAAAAAAACTTCCTTAGTTCAAGATACTTTGCTTCTTGATGAATTACAAGCTGCCGCTTACAGCCCCAAAGATGATAAAGAAGAGCAAAGAAAGCAAAGTGAAAAAAAGCAGGCATTACGTACTCAGAAATTCAAGGCAAATAAGGAAAGCCGTGCTTTTAATACCGACCAAGCTACCCAGTCTCAACCTACTATTGCTATTTTTCAGGGTAAAGTATTAGAAGCTAATACCCAAAAACCTCTGCAAGATGTACTAATTTTTTTAGAAAAATCACCCAACCAATATACGAAAACTAATGCAGAAGGTAATTTTTTCATACAAGTGCCTTTGAATGAGAAAAATATCTTACATTTGCAGAAAAAGGGCTACAAATCTCTGAAAGTTGAAATACAAGATTTTCAGACAAAAACCTTTTACATACATCCTGAAAAGTAAGAGTCCGTCAAAGATTTTATACTCAACAAATTAGTTTTATACTCAAAAAAATTTGGTTTTATGTCTCTGTTTTGGTGTTTCGGTTTCGCTAAATGACTGAAAGGTTGGAACAGACTCTCCTCAAAACCACTTTACATTCGGTATGAATGGATACGTTTTATCCCTACACGTAGAGTTTGGGAAATTTGTTAGGGAAAAAGTACTGATATCCTGAAAAATCATTTTCGTAGCTAACCATTAAGACTTATTTTTTCCCAAGCACTTTTTGCCACAATTTTTTTACATCATCTTTGGTGAGTTGGGAAAGTTTTTTGTCATTTTCGGTTTGTATATCTTTTTTGACCTGTGCTCCCAAACTTTCCACCGAAGGTACTCGCAAAATGTGTAAAATCGGATAAGGGGCAATACCAGGTAGTTGTTTGGGAGAGTCCGCAGGAATACCCTCAAAACGCATAAGAGGGTGAAAAAAAACTATTTGATATTTGCGTACCCAATCATTGAGTAGAATCATTTCCTCGCAAAATTGTATAAAAACCTGAAACTGCTCTATTTTACCAAAAGCAGGCAAAATAACAAGTGTAGTTTCAGTAGCAGGATGATTTTCTAA
>JANWZC010000067.1 GCA_025054975.1 Raineya sp. | reverse complement strand
GCACTCATTTTAGATGAAGTTATTGGTATGACCGTAGCGGCATTGGAAAAGCCTTATCCTTCGGTTTCTATCAATTTAGTGGTAGATTTTATTGGCAAGGCTCAAAAAGGAGATACGATTGTTGCCAAAGCTAATGTCATTCGGAAAGGCAGACAAATCATTCAGATGAAAGGGGAAATTTTACATCTTGATGGTACGCTTATTTCCCAAGCTACTTCTAATATGCTTAATCTTTTGCCTAAGTAAATATTCTTTGATTTTTGTTTTGGGTAAGAGAAAAAATTACTATCTTTGCCCCCTCAAAAAATTCTGTTCAACTAAACTTGTACGAAAATGCCCAAAGTAAAGACCAATTCAGGTGCCAAAAAGCGTTTTCGCATCACGGCAACAGGTAAAATTCGTCGCAAGCACGCTTACAAAAATCATATTCTTACCAAAAAAGAAACGAAACGCAAGCGTCGTTTGTCGCATTTTACATTAGTTTCTAGTGCTGATTTGCCTCGTGTGAAGGCTCTTTTGAACTTGTAATTCACACAACAATTTTGGTTCTATGGTTTTACCCGATTTCTTGGCTGAAAGTTTGCTTCGGCAACGCCAGAAATCAAAAAACAACAAAAAATTATATGCCACGTTCAGTAAATGTAGTAGCTTCTCGTGCTAAAAGAAAAAAGATGATGAAGTTTGCCAAAGGATTTTTTGGCAGACGTAAAAATGTTTGGACAATTGCCAAAAACGCTGTTGAAAGAGCTTGGCAATATGCGTATCGCGATAGAAAGCAACGTAAAAGAGATTTCCGCCGTTTGTGGATTGCTCGTATCAATGCAGGAGTACGCCAATATGGACTTTCGTACTCGCGTTTTATGGGCATGTACAACAAGGCAGGTTTAGCCATGAACAGAAAAGTCCTTGCCGATTTAGCGATGAACCACCCCGAAGCCTTCAAAGCTGTGGTGGATAAAGTGAAGCAGTCGGCATAGAAAATAGAGTGGTGTTATTCGGAAAGGTAACACCACTTTTTTTATGGCTCATTTTCTTTCAAACTCTTCCACTGCAAGAACCAAAGAAAATAATAAAATACGGCTTTTTTACCTCTCTTTCTTTTCCTTTCTTTGAAATTAGTCTAAATACACAAAATAAAATTTTGTTTCTATTGCTTGCATATTTCAAGATAAATTCGTATGTTTGCAGAGTAATTTTTGAACGCAAAGTTTAAGCATGCTTATGAAAAAATTTTTTATCACCGCTTGCCTTTTCTTATGTTCTTTTCAGATTTTTGCTCAAAATTTCAAAGACGAGGAACTTATCAAGTTTTATCATCTCTATCAATATGAATTGAGCAACCCCTTTGATTTACCCGCCTTGATGCCTCGTTGTGTAGCAAAAAGTAAAATCTCCGAGCAACGAATGACAGAAATTATGCAAGCTCAATTTCAAGGCTATAATCCTAAACTTTCTGAAAGTGAAAAGCAAGAAATGGAAAAGATACAAAAATGTTTGCAAGCCGAAAAAGAAAAGTATGAAACAGAATTTGCTAAAAAAATTAAAGAAAAAGGATTGACGCAAAAGCGTTATGAGGAAATCAAACAAAAGTTTGTGCAAGATAGAAACTTGCAACAAAAAACCTATCAATTAGTTCAAAAATAGTCGTATTTGCCAAAACAGAAATGCTTATGAAAAAATTTTTTACACTTCTGCTCTGGGCTTTTTGCAGTGCTTTTGTGATGGCACAGCCTTTGCCCAATAGGTACAAAACTGAAATTTTTACAAATGCTCAAATTACTACTACTACGGGTGTAGCATTTAGCACGAATATTCCGCATGTACATACTTATAGTTTTTTGGGAGTAAATTTTGCAGATGAAGAACGCTATGGAAATATTACTTCTCCTCCAGGACAAATAGTAACTTTGCGAATGGATATTTATCAGCCCAATCCTACCATAGATACACTCACCCGAAGACCTGTGATTATATTCTGTTTTGGGGGTGGTTTCGTTACAGGTTCTCGTACCGAAACCAGTATGATTCAACTTTGTCAAGCCTTTGCTCGTAGAGGTTTTGTAACCGCTACTATTGACTATCGCTTAGGAATGAATATCATCAATCAAGAACTTTCCAAACGAGCTGTATATCGTGGTGTTCAAGATGGACGTTCGGCAGTAAGGTTTTTTAGAAATAATGCAGCTACCTACCGAGTAGATCCTAATCAGATTTTCATTGCAGGTTATAGTGCTGGTGGTTTCATTGCTTTACATAATATTTATTTGGATAAGGAGTCTGAAAGACCCGCTTCTACTTTCTTGTACATGGGTACTCGCCCTGATTTAGGTACGCTTGATGCGGTGGGAGATAATAAGATAGATGCAAGTGGCAATCCTATAAGCGGAAAAGCTAACGCTGCTATGGCTTTTGCTGGTGCGGTTGGTGATTTGCTATATGTAGAAGGAAGTAATGACGCACCAGGACTTTACTTTCATAGCTCTGATGATAACACCGTGCCTTATGATACAGGTGAACCGTTTTCTTCTTTGAGTTGGTTGGTAGATTTGCCTACTGTATATGGTGGCTACAGAACAAGTATTAGAGCAAATGCTGTAGGGGCACCGCATCGTTTCTGGGGCTACACGAATCGTGGGCATAGCGTGCATTTTGATAGTGATAACAATGTTTTGTATTCTGATATAGCTCCACGTGGTAGTGATTTCTTTTATGATTTCCGTCTGAAACCAATTGGTGTAACCCTTGGCGGTCCCAGTGTAGTTTGTAGCAATGAACTAACGCAAACTTACACTTTGAGCAGTAGTGGGAATTTTTACTATGATTGGCAAGTTGTAGGAGGAACTATCAATACTACAAACTATCAATACAAGCACTCTATCAGTATCACGTGGAATCCCTCTGCTCCAGTGCGTTCTGTAACTTGTACGCCATATAGTCGTTGGTTGGCTCGGGCATTGACATCAGTCTCTACTACTGTTACTATCAATCAAGCTCCTAATGTTGGCACACCCATTCCCAATCAACTTTATCAAATTTCCGCAGGAAGCCCTACTATTAACCTTACAGGTGCTTTCATAGACCCTGAAGGTGGTGCTATGACTTATACGGCAACAGCTTCACCCGCAGGGGTTGTCAATCCAAGTGTTTCAGGCAATATCCTAACGCTTACTATTGTGGGACCAGGTACTACTACCGTAACCGTAGAAGCTACGGATAATGTAGGTTGCAAACGTAGTCAAAGTTTCACGGTTACCGTGAATCGTCCTCCTATGGTGGTAGATCCTGTTTCTAGTCAAACTATTCGTTATGCCGACCCACCTTTTGTTATCAATGACATTTCCACCATATTCAACGACCCTGATGGAGACCCACTTACTTATACTATTTCTGCATCTCCCACAGGCGTAGTAAATATTTCACAAACCGGCAATCAAGTTACTTTTACAGCAACCGACATCAATACCACAACTATCACCATTACTGCCAATGATGGTAAAGGTGGTGCGGCAAGCGATAGCTTCACTATCACGGTGCAAAGAGGTACGCAAACCATTACTTTTGAACCTATTAGTACCAAATTCGTAGATGAAAGTCCTGTTACGCTTAATGCAGTATCTAATAGAGGCTTGCCTATCACGTTTTCGGTAATTGCAGGAACGGCAACTATCGCAGGAAACACAGTAGTTTTCAACCAGGCGGGAACTATCACGGTACGTGCTTCACAACCTGGTAATTATTATTTTGAGCCTGCCCCCAGCGTAGAGCAAACTTTCCAAGTTATCAAACGCAACCAAGTTATTAATTTTGAGCCTGTTGCAGATAAAGTGATTACCGAGAGTGGTTTTGAACTCAATGTTTCTGCCAGCAGTGGTTTGCCTGTAACTTTGGAAGTAGTAAGTGGCAATGTTACGCTTAATGGCAAAAAGGTAATTTTCAATAGCATAGGTTTTGTAACTATCCGTGCCAGCCAAGCAGGCAATAATGTGTATCACCCTGCTGAACCCGTAGAACGCTCTTTCTATGTAGCTCCTGAAAATCTCCAACTTACGCTACAACCTAATCCTTTCAGTGGGGAAGGCTTTAATGCTATTTTGCGGGGCAAATATTTAGGAAAAGTGCAAATTATTGTCTTTGACAACACAGGTAGAGTAATCAGCAATGTAACTTTTGAAAAACAGACCTATTTTTCAGATACTTTTGTAAAAACCCCACAAATTGCTCCTGATACTTATTACTGCAAGGTGATTACCGATGAAAGAACCTTTGTAGAAAAAATTGTGAAGCAGTAAGAAATTAGCAGTGGTTTTTGCCACTGCTAATTTCTTTTCAATACTTCTTGGATAGCTTCTGCTTTCAGCAGGCATTCTGCGTATTCTTGTTCGGCTTGGGAGTCGTAAGTTATGGCACTGCCTACCATAAAAGAAAGATATTTTTGAGCCTCATCATAAAAAATACTGCGAATGATTACATTGAAATCAAAATCTTGCGAAGGTGAAAAATAACCGATTGCCCCTGAAAATACACCCCGTTTGATATTTTCATAGTTATCAATAAGTTCCATAGCTTTTATTTTGGGAGCCCCTGTCATTGAACCCATAGGAAAAGCATGGCGAATTACCGCTTGGGGACTAATATTTTCACGCATTTCTGCTTCAATGGTAGAAATCATCTGCCAAACTTTCGGAAAAGCATACATTCCAAACATTTCGCTTACGCAAGTAGAACCTATTTTGGCACTGCGAGCTAAATCGTTGCGTACCAAATCTACAATCATCATATTTTCGGCTCGTTCCTTTTCGCTGAAAAATAATTTTTGTTTTTGAGTTTCGTCGGCAGTTGCATTTTTGCCTCTGCGTATAGTGCCTTTGATGGGTTGTGAAATGATTGTTTTACCTATTTTTTTCAAAAATCTTTCAGGAGAAGCACAAAGAATATATTTCTGACCTGCCTTCACAAAAGCCGAAAAAGGCATCGGGCTGATTTTGCAAAGGTTCAAATAGGTTTGTATAGGCTCAATAGAGGCATTTTGAGCAAAAAAATCAATGCAATAATTGAGTTCATACACATCGCCATCAATAATATGCTGACGAATTTTCTCTACTTGGCATACATATTCAGCTTTGGAAGTGCGTGGTTGAATATGTACATCGGCATTTGAGAAGGTAGGATAAGTAATTTGACGTAAATTTTTGATAAAATCTGTTTTTGAAATGGAGTTTTTGCTCCAGACTTCAATAATGTGGGAGTTTTGCCAAATCAAGAGCCATTCAGGCGTAAAGCACAAACTTTCAGGAAATTGCAGGTAGTCGGGGTTTTGGCTACGCAAGTTTTCAAGCTGATTTTTCAAATCATAACTCAAATAACCAAAAAGCCATTCATTTTTGGGTAGGTTTTCGTCTAAAAAAGAATAAGGCAGAGAAAAATTACTTACGGCAAGCATTTTCTGCCAAACGCCGTGCGGATAGTTTGCATTTTGCCAATTATTTGGGTTGAGAAAGCACAGATATTCAAAGGTATTTGCCCAAGCAAGAATTTCAAAATCGCCAGTAATTTCAATGTTGAACAGAAATTTCATTACTTTCTTGGGTTGAAGAGATTTTTGTAGCTGTAGGTGTATGATTGGGTATTATGAGTGTAAATCTTGTTCCTTCACCAAGTTCAGAATGAACACTAATTTTGCCACCGAGTTTTTGGATAGTTTCTTTTACAATATACAGCCCCAAGCCCGAACCTTTGCTATCGTAGGAGGCTCGGTAAAACATATCAAAAATTTTTCCTAAATGTTCGTGTGCAATGCCTAAACCATTATCGGTAATTTCAATTTTGGCTTCTTTTTCTGTGATAGTAGCTTCAATATTGATGAATGGATTTAGTTTGCGGATATTGTGATAGTTGATAGCATTGGAAAGTAAGTTATTCAAAATAACAGAAAGTCTTTTTTTATCGGTGTAGAAAGGAGCTTGTGCTTGTATGCGTGTATTTTTCTTGATAAAAATAGATTTTTCCAAGTAATTGAGATTTTCATAGATTTCATCAATGATTTTCTGCAAATCCACAGGTTCGCAGGCAATTTCGAGGCGTGAATTGCGTGAGTAATCAATAATATCTTTGATGAAATTATCTAATTTACGCACACTTTGTTCCATCATATCCAAGTAATGGAAAAGCATGTCTGTATTTTTTTCCATTTTAGCGATATTGATAAGCCCTAAAATAGAAGCCAAAGGTGCTTTAAGGTCATGAGAAGCACTGTATACGAAGCGGTCTAATTCATTATTGATTTTGGTAAGTTCTTCATTTTGTTCTTGGAGTTTTCTTTGATTTTCCTTGCTTTCTGAAATATCTCTGATTGCCCCATCAAAATAAATATTTCCCTCATGATCTTTTTGGGCGATAAGGCTCACTAATCCCCAAAATTGCGAACCATCTTTTCTACGGAAAACTACCTCTTCATTTTTCACAACTCCTTCTTTCAGTACACGATTGATAATTTCACTTCTTTTCTTGCTGTCTACGTACAAATCAGTAGGGTTAAGATTAAATATTTCTTTTTCGTTATACCCAAAGAGTTTCAGGAAAGCATCGTTGGCATAAATAAGTCCTTGGGTAGGCGTACTCCGATAAATAGCTTCTTGAATGTTCTGACTAATAGAGCTTAAAAGCTGTTGATTGTATTGAATAGTCTGTTCAGCAATTTTTTGTTTAGTGATATTTTTGCCAAAAATAGAAACACCAACTATTTCATTATCCACAAGAATAGGAAATAGTTCTACTTGAATATAATGCTTAAATTCGGGATAATAGTCAATGTAGGTTTGTCTTTCGCCCTGAAATATAGCTTTTTCAAAGCGTTCTTTCCAGAATTGAGTTTTGGGGAAACGTTTAATTTTTTCCAAAAAATTATCGCCATAATGCACTTCCTCTTGATAGGTATGCCATATATATTGTTGAAACTTAACATTATATTCTACCAAACAAAATTTGGTATCTAAAAACCAAATAGCCATATTGCTATTGTCCAAAATAGCACGTAAGTTACGTTCTTTTTCAAAAATTTGTTTAGACTTTTCATTAAGTTCAGCTTCTTGTTTAGCAAGTTTTTGGTTGGAATGGTAAATGATGGTTTGGGCAATCAGTTCGCGTAAGGTCATTCTGAAACGCTGAAAAGCTGTAAAAGCGGCAACTATCACACTCCCCAAAATCAAAAAGAAATCATAAACCGCATGAGGAGTATCTAAATTATCTCGTAAGGCAATTGTGAAAAGAATAAGTCCTAAAATACTTTGAGCAATTACAAAAGGTGGTTTTACTACTAAAAATAAGTGTATTGCAATCAGTCCTGCTGAAGCAATGATGATAAAAATTTCAGGAACATTGGCAGTAGAATACTGCTTCCACAACATTCCCGAAGCAATTACAATGTTATTGCTCAAAAAATAAAAGGTGTTGGGTGCAAAGTCAAGGGAGCGGAAAAAGGCATAAAAAATGAAAGGTAAAAGCCACAATGCATTTATCCATAAGAAATATGTAATACGCTCAACACCTGTAAATAATGCGACTACATTTTCCACCAAAAAGATAGCCACAAGAATAAAAAATATGTATTTTTGGCGGTTTTTAGAAACAACTAATAATTTTCGTTCAATTATCTGGTTGAAAACTTCTTCAGCTTTATAGTTGGTATGCATTTTGAAGAAAGATGATTAAAAAGATAATAAATTTTTCAAAATTAGTTGATTTTCGGAAAATAAACAAGTTTCAGATAAACTCTATTTCAAAAATTTCTTGTAAGTTTAGACGACTTAAAATGCAAAGTTTTACTAATTTTCTATCAAAATCTAAAATTTTCTTTGTTTTTTCATTAGTTCATTTGGTTTTTTGTTCTCAAAGTGCCTTTACACAAATTTTGAATGATACTACCGAAAATGTTTATGGTTTTGCTACTACTCTCCGAATTACTGAATATCAAGTATTTCGTAGGCAAGATACTGCTTTGCAGAAGTTAGATAGTTCGCTTGTGAACTTTCATAGGTTTAGTTTAGTAAGAAAAAATCGCTTTTTATATCAAGATTTAGGACATAATTTAGGTACGCCCACCAAACCCATTTTTTATGAATTACCTACACAGGCAGGTGTACAATGGGGAATTAAAAGCTATGAAGCCCATAAAATCCACCCTGATAGTGTGTATTATTACGATACTAAATCTCCTTATAGCGACTTTTTCTTTGTACAAGGAGGACGAGGGCAACAAATTGCAGGTGTAGAATTTACTCGCAACATCACTGAAAGGTCAAATTTTGGTTTTGTTTTCCAAAGAACTAATACGTTTCGACAATACGCTTTAAGCCCTAATAGAACCGAAAATGCAATTTTAGAACAATACAGAGCTTTGGCTTGGGTGAGATATTTTTCCAGAAACAAACGCTATCAAATATTGGCTCATTATCATCATCTCAATAGCCCATTGAAAGAGTTGGGTGGCGTAAAAAATGGAGATAGTCTTGCCATACTTTACAACTACACTCAAACTGAAGCCCAACTTGTGGGTGAGCCTCGTAGTTGGCAAATTTATGATAGATTTCGCTTATATCACGAATACAATTTAGACAGCACTCGGCACTTTGCTTTTTTTCAGATTAGTCAGTTTGAAAAGCAAAGAGATAGTTATTTTGACGGCAGTTTTGAAACTAATCAAGTTTTTTATCTCGGTAATGCTTTTCCTACTTTCCCTGTGGATTTGCCAATAAAGTTGAATGAAGTGAATGATAACTATCAATTTCGGTTGCTTACTAATCAGGTGGGCATACGTACTGCTTGGAAAGGGCAGGGACTTTGGGCTTACCTCAAACGCCGTGATTTAGGCGTAAAAAGCAATTTTGGAGAGTTTTACCGAATTAGAAATATCGCTGAAAATTACTTAGGTGGAATATTACAAACTACTTTGCCGTTCAAAGCAAATTTAGAAGTACAAGCCGAATATCTTTTGGGCAAGCAAGATTATCTTTTGCAGGGCAGATTATCACAAAAGTTTTTACAAGCCTCGCTGAAAAGCATTTCTTTTTCGCCTGCAATCATTGAAAATCGTTATTTTTCACGTATTCGCTCTTGGGACTATCAAAATAACCTCCGTAATACTTTTGCCCAAGAAATCTGGGGAGAGTTGAGCCTTCCTTTCCCGAAATTTACGCTTAAACCTTCGTTGCGTTATCAAATTCTTACGAACTATATTTTTTTCAATCGTGATACCACAGGTTACATTTACCCCGACCAACTGCTCGGTACGCTACAAATTTCGCAAATAGGTTTGCAATTCAATTTTCAAGTAGGTGATTTTTATTTTGAAAATCAAGCGTATTACACCAAAAACCTCACAAATTTTGATGTCATACGTTTTCCTGAATGGCATTTGTGGGGGAGTTGGTATTATGAAAAAGGGCTTTTCCGAAATGCTTTGCTTTTGCGAGCAGGCATAGATTGGCATTGGCGAAGTGCCTATTTTGCTGATGCGTATATGCCTGCGTTGAAGCAGTTTTACTTGCAAAATGAATTTTTAGTCAGGGCGTATCCTGTGAGTGATTTGTTTGTAAGTTTTCGCATACGCAAGGTGAGGGCTTTTTTGAAAATAACCCACTGGAACGAAGGAATTTTACCTGCTCCTGATAATGGCTACGTAGTTACACCTTTTTATGCAGGCTTCCGCAGAACTTTCGGCTTGGGTATTAGCTGGCGTTTGTTTGATTGAAATTTGGAAAATTTAAGGCTTAAAAAGCTGGATGTTAGTATAATTGATTTCGTAAAATTCCTCAAAAAATCAATAGTGATGTATGATTGTGAAAATTTATGACATTCATACTTCTTCTGCTTGTAATTGTTTTTCGTACAATTCTCTGTAAATACCCTTTTGAGCGAGCAAACTTTCATGGGTACCTTGTTCTATGATTTCGCCTTTATCCAGAACGATGATTTTATCGGCAAGTTTGGCAGAAGAAACCCTGTGAGAAATAATGATAGTAGTACGATTTCGCATGATTACTTGCAATTGTTGCAAAATAGCGTTTTCAGTTTTGGTATCAACCGCTGAAAGACAATCGTCCAACAAGAGGATTTTAGGATTTTTTATCAAGGCTCTTGCAATGGAAATTCTTTGTTTTTGCCCTCCCGAAAGTGTGATTCCTCTTTCACCTACTATTGTATCAAATTTTTGAGGGAAGTGCATAATATTTTCATAGACATCAGCCCATTTGGCGGCTTGTTCAACAGCTTGATTTGAGGCATCGGGTAAGCCAAAGGCAATATTGTTGCGAATAGTATCTGAAAATAGAAATACATCCTGCGGAACATATCCAATCTGACTTCTCAGGTAAGAAACCTCATAAGCCTCAATAGGAATATTATCAATAAATATTTTACCTTTGCTTACATCATACATTCGGCAGAGCAGATTAGCAATGGTAGTCTTGCCCGACCCTGTACTACCCAAAATAGCCAAAGACTCATTAGGTTTCACTTCAAAACTAACATTTTTGAGTGCTTCAATGCCTGTATTTGCATATGTGAGCGAAACATTTTCAAAAACAATGTGTCCTTGAATTTCTTTGCGAATATTCTGTGTGGAAACAATATTCGTCTTGACTGCCAAAAATTCATTGATACGTCTTTGCGAAACTGCCGCCTTCTGAATGATGCTGGCTATCCAACCTAATGAAGTTACGGGCCAAATCATCATGTTCAGATACAAAATGAATTCTGCGATATTACCTTTGGTGAGTCTGCCTGCAATTACTTCCAAACCACCTATATATACCACCAAAATATTGCTTAAACCTATCAAAGCAAGCACCAAAGGGTAAAAAAGTGCCTCTACTTTCACCAAGCGAAGCGATTGCATACGATATTTTTCTGTTTCTTTGGCAAATTGTTTTTCAGAGTCTTTTTCACGGGCAAAAGCTTTTAACACTCTAATTCCCGAAAAAGCCTCTTGCACAAACGAAGAAAGATTAGAAAGGCTTTTTTGTATCTTTTCAGAACGGCTATTGATAAGATTATTGACAAAATAAATACTCACCGAAAGCACAGGCAAAGGAATGAGTGTATAGAGTGTGAGCTTGTAATCTACGGCAAACATATAGGGAATCACCATAGCAAAAACGGCTATTAGGTTGATTCCGTACATAATGCCTGGTCCCAGATACATTCTTACTTGGCTGACATCTTCGGAAATACGAGCCATTAGGTCGCCTGTTTGGTTTTGGCGATAAAAACTGAGTGGTAAAGTTTGATAATGCCGATAAATTTCATCTTTGAGGTCATATTCTATAAAACGCGACATGACAATAAGCGTCTGACGAACCAAAAACAAAAAAAATCCTCGCAAAAGAGCCATTGCAAGGATAATGACACCGTAAATTAGAATGTTGAAGGTAAAAATTTTTTCTACCGCCTGCTGACTTTCAAAACCCTTGAACAGGAAATACCAGTCAATTGTTTCTTCTACGGCATTGAAAGCATAACGCACTACTTGTGCAGGCAGAATGAGAAAAAAGTTTGAAATAATTGTAAAAAGTATGCCCAAAAATAGCAGGTGCTTGTATTTGTAAAGATATTTGTTCAGATAGCGTAATGAACCCATTCTAAAAGTTTCTTATGTAACGTTTCCCGCTTGATTTTGTTTTACTCGTAGTAGTTTTTTACTTCATAGCCTTGTTGCTTGATAGCCAAATCCTTGCGGAAAAGTTCTAAATCGGCTTGAACCATATCCTTGACAAGGTCTTGGAGAGTATGTTTGGGTTTCCAACCGAGTAGTTTTTCGGCTTTGGAGGCATCCCCGATGAGTAAATCTACTTCCGTAGGGCGAAAATAACGTTTATCTACGGCAATTACTTCGCTACCCACAGGTATGGCGAATTCAGAGTTACGAGCTTCTGCTACAATGCCTACTTCATCAAGTCCAGAACCTTTGAACTCCAAAGTAACACCAATCTCTTCAAAAGCCATTCGGGCAAAATCACGTACAGAAGTGGTTTTGCCTGTGGCAATGACAAAGTCTTCGGGGGTATGATGTTGTAAAATCAAATACATAGCTTCTACATAGTCTTTGGCGTGTCCCCAGTCGCGTTTGGCATCTAAATTCCCCAAGTAGATTTTATCTTGCAAACCCAGAGCTATCCGAGCCACTCCACGCGTGATTTTACGTGTAACAAAAGTCTCACCACGCAAAGGCGATTCGTGATTGAAAAGTATGCCATTACAAGCGAACATGTTGTAAGCCTCACGATAGTTGACTGTTATCCAGTAGGCGTAGAGTTTGGCTACTGCATACGGAGAACGAGGATAAAAAGGAGTTTTTTCAGTTTGTGGGATTTCCTGCACCTTACCGTAAAGTTCAGAAGTAGAGGCTTGGTAGATTTTTGTTTTTTCGGTAAGCCCCAGAATACGTACAGCTTCCAAAATACGTAAAGTTCCCAAAGCATCTATATCAGCGGAGTATTCGGGTTCTTCAAAACTTACTTTTACGTGAGACATTGCCCCCAAATTATAAATTTCATCGGGCTGTACTTGTTGAATTATACGTATGATATTGGTAGAATCTGCCAAATCGCCATAGTGCAAGTACAGCTTTACATTTTTTTCGTGAGGGTCTTGGTAAATATCGTCTATGCGTTCGGTGTTGATAAGCGAACTACGCCGTTTAATGCCATGAACTTCATAGCCTTTTTTGAGAAGCAATCTTGCTAAATAGGCTCCATCTTGTCCTGTAATGCCTGTAATGAGTGCTTTTTTCATAAAATTTTCGTGAATGATTTTGCAAAACTAAAAAAAAATGTTTAGTTTTGGATATTTTGGAAAGAAATTTGCTATTCACTTATCAAACTTATTTAGCAATTATGAAAAGATATACCTTGATTTTTTTTGTCTGGGGATTCATTTTAGGACATTCTGTTTTTGCTCAACCTGAGCCGCTCAAATCTGCTGAAATAATGCCTGAACCTGTAGGTGGCTTGAAGGCTTTTTACGATTACATTAAATCCAACTTAAAGTATCCCGAAGAAGCCAAAGCCAAAAACATACAAGGGCGTGTGCATGTAACCTTTGTAGTAGAACCTGATGGCTCACTTACCAATATTCAGGTTACTAAAAGTTTGGGTGGTGGATGTGATGAGGAGGCTATTCGGCTTATCAAAAATGCTCCTAAATGGCAACCAGGCAAACAAAATGGCGTACCTGTACGCGTAGAAGTTACAAGACCTATTACGTTTGAACTAAAATAACGTGAGTTATTAGTTAAGTTTTTGATATGCAGTTATTTGTGAAAAATATCTAAGATAATCGTAAAAATA
>JANWZC010000066.1 GCA_025054975.1 Raineya sp. | reverse complement strand
AAATTTTTTGATAATCCATTATTGCGAGCGGGTTTGCTTTTAGCAGGGGCGGAGGTTACTTTACGGAAGGAGCAGTTGCCCACGAAAGAAAACGGCATACTCACAGCCCAAGAGGCGATGAACTTGGATTTACAAGGTACGGATTTGGTAGTGCTTTCGGCTTGCGAGACGGGTTTGGGAGAAATCAAGAATGGGGAGGGTGTATTTGGTTTGCAGAGGGCATTACAGGAGGCAGGGGCAAGAAGTGTCTTGATGAGTCTTTGGAAAGTAGATGATACGGCTACGCAAGAGATGATGACACTTTTTTACGAGAACCTGCTCATCAAGAAGCAAGATAAACGCACTGCCTTTGCCAATGCCCAAAACGCAATGAAGCAGAAATACAAATACCCATATTACTGGGGAGCTTTTGTGATGGTGGGAGAGTGAGAAAAGGGCATTTGGAAATTTTCTATGAAAAATTTTTGATAGGAACTAACTCAAACGGATAATTTACAGCGGTCAGGTATAAGCCGCAAGGAGGTGCAGAGGCAGAGGCAGCATTGCGGTTGCGGGCTTGAATAATTTGTTCAAAATCTAATATACTCAGTTTGCCTGTACCTACCTCTAACAACGTTCCTACAATAGCTCGCACCATACCCCACAAAAAACGATTGGCAGAAATTTGAAATACTATCAATTCTTTGCCACTTATCCAATCTTTGCGTATTTGCCAAAAAGCCTCCGTGACTCTACACTTAAAATGAGGCGTATTAGCTCTAATTTTACTAAAACTCTCAAAATCTTCATATTTCAAAAGTAGTGTAGCTGCTTCTTGCATGGTATTGAGGTCTATTTTATGTGGAAAATAAAGAGCTAAATCTTGCAAAAAAGTATTTTTTTCTTGCACAATCCGATATTCATAAGTTCGTTGAATAGCACTAAAACGACTATGAGCCTTTGAATCAACTTCATATAGTCCACAAATACTTATGTCTTTGGGTAAAAGAGCATTCCAAGTTCTAATGATTTGAGCAGGTAAGGGTTTGTCGTAATCAAAATGAGCGAATTGTTGCAAAGCATGTACGCCTGTATCAGTTCTGCCACTGCCTATAATACTAATTTTCTCACGCAAACTTATCAAAAGAACCTTCTCCACTACTTCTTGAACGCTTAAAGCGTTTTTTTGCACTTGCCAACCCGAATACGCTGTACCTTTGTAAGAAATTTCTATGAAGTAACGCATCAGAAAGTAAATTTTTGTTAATATAGCAAAAAATCGGTGCCGTATATGAAAATGTTTAATCCTTTTCGTAAAGTTTATAGCCCAAAAGAAAAAGAAATTTTTGCTTTTTTCAAAAACGTAAAACTCTTTGAAAGACTCACAGAAAAAGAAATGGAAGAGTTTTTGCCTTTTTTACATTTGCGAGAATACAAACAAAATGAGGTAGTTTTCTTTCGCAATGACCCTTCCCAAGCCTTGTATGTAGTTAAAAGTGGCATCGTTGAACTGAATATAGACCATCAGGATAGCTTTGAAGTGCTGACAATAGTAAAAAAAGGACTGGCTATTGGTGTTAATGCCTTGATTGAAAATAGCGAAAGAGTGTATAATGCCGTAGTACGTTCCAAAGAAGCATTGCTTTACACTATTCCACAGGTGAATATTTTAGAAATTTTTAAGCATAAAACCATTATTCAGGCAAAAATGATGACCTCGTTGGCTGAACTCTACGATGAAAATACCAAAAATTTATTCAATTCTTACCGAAAACATATCGGACTTTTCCACTTGGGGGAGGCTTATATGAAAACCTTTCAAAGTGAATAGTACTAGTACTCACTTGGTACAACTTTCTACTATTGAGTTAGCTATGAATAGAGCAAAAATAATCTTTCATTGAGGCATTTCTTGCTGAAACCAACTGGCATACATTGGATAATTTCTTGCAATACGTTCAATTTCAGAGGCTTTTTCGCCTACTGGCTTCAAGAATTTAGCGGGATTACCTGCCCAAATGCTATGAGGCTCTATATGCGTACCTGATAGCACCACAGCTCCTGCGGCAATGATTGAACCTGTGCCTACATATGCATTATCCATGATAATTGCTCCCATTCCTACTAGAACATTATCTTCAATCGTACAACCATGAATAATGGCATTATGAGCCACCGAAACATTATTACCCATTATCACTTTGGACTTTTGATAAGTACAATGAATAACAGCTCCATCTTGCACATTACAACGATTGCCCATTCGGATACTATTCACATCGCCGCGTACAACGGCATTGAACCAAATTGTACATTCATCTCCCATTTCTACATCTCCCACAAGAGTAGCGTTAGGAGCAAGAAAGCAATTTTTCCCAATTTTGGGAGTGAAGCCTCGTACTGGGATAATCAGAGCCATATTCTTTATATTTAGACATCAGACACAAGACATCAGACACAAGATAAGTTCAAAGATAATAAAAAGAAAAAACCTCTGAAAGAAAATATCCTTTCAAAAAGTTTTTTCAGTGAATTGGGTTGCTGTTTAGGCTACTTTCTCTTCTTGATTTTGAGCCGATGCCAAACGTTCTTCAATGTAATCAATAGCCGCCCCAACGGTACGCATTTTTTCGGTATCAGTATCAGGAATATTGATACCAAAAGCCTGCTCAAAAGCCATAACTACCTCAATATAATCCAAAGAATCTACCCCTAAATCTTTGATGAAATTGGCTTCCATTGTCAGTACCGACTCGGGCAGGTCTAATTTTTCTTTCAGAATTTCAAGGACAGTTTGTTTAACATTTTTCATAGGCAAACCAAGGTTAAATTAGTATGAATACCGAACAAAAGTAAGGAAACTTTTGAGCTTTACAAAGTTTCTTGCAAAAATATTTATTTTCATTTCTCAATGTCTCTGCAATTATCGTTCCTAAATTGCTTTTTGCTGAATTTTTTTACAAAAAAATCAAATCTTTTCTGTACTATTGTATCAATTTTTCATCAAAACCTAATATGCAAATCAAGATTGCTACTACCGTAGGAACACCATTCAAGAAAGTTTTTCAACTTTTTACCAAAGAATTATTTATCAAACTTTCTCCGCCTTTTCCCCGCTTAAAACTGCTACGCTTTGATGGCTCTAATAAGCAAGACCACGTAGCCGTAGAATTAGACTTTTGGCTGTTCAAACAGCAATGGGAGAGTGTCATTACCGAAAAAAAGGAAAATAAAGACGAAATTTATTTTATTGATGAGGGCATTAAACTACCTTTCTTTCTAAAAAAATGGAGGCACAAACATCGCATCATCAGAAAAGATAATCAGCAGGCAGAAATTATTGATGAAATTGAATTTGAAACGCCTTTCAAACCTTTGGATATTCTACTTTATCCTATTTTGTACTTTCAGTTTGCCTATCGTAAGCCTATTTATCAAAAAGTTTTTGGCAAAGAGAAAAATACTTAAACTTCTCTATCTGCCGCAAGATTGAGAGCCAAACTTTGCTCTAAAAGTTGGAAAAAAGTTTCAAAAAGGCTCATTTTTTCAATGCCAAGATTTTTTTGCATCAAATCTCCTTTCTGAAAAATCATATCCAATACACCTGTTGCCATAGCCCAAAGACATTTGGAAACTAATTGCGGATTGACCTGCCGAATACTGCCATCATCAATTCCTTTTTGTATGCAATCTGCCAAGATTTTATCCAAGTGTAACATCTTAATTTCCAAGCCTTCATCAATGGAAAAATCGCTTCCTGAAACAAAATATGAAATAAATTTGTAGTAGTGCGGATAATTGAGGGCAAATTCAAAAAAACTTCTGCCCAACGCTCTAACCTTATCTACGCCCAAAGGATGTTTAGCGGCGGCTTCTTGTAGTTGTTTTTGGAGAATTGCATTGCCACGCTGACAAATTTCAAAAAATAACTCATCTTTACTCGCAAAATAGCTATACACGGTGGCTTTGCTGTAACGCAGACGCCCTGCTATTTCGTCCATAGTTACGTTGCGTAAGCCCTTTTCAAAAAAAAGTTTTTCGGCAACTTCTATGATTCGGGTTTTGCGAGCTAATTTATTTTGTTCACGTTTTTTCATAATTCAAAAAACAAATATGCATAAAAGCGTACAAATTTAAGTTTTATGATTTTTTAACTCAAAAAAATTTTCAAAAAAAATCGTAGTATCTCATAAGGAAAGAAAAAACACCAACCTTTGTGGGGTTGGTGCTTGATTGGTTAAGCTTTCACAGTTTTTTTAGTGTTTTTTTCGGCAGGCTCTTTGCCTTCCAACACCTCTATTCTTCTGATAACCTCTTGCAAATCGCTTTCAGTTACGAATTTGAAGCGAGCTGTTACTTTTTCAATGATTTTGGAAAGTTGCTCTTCAAATTCTTTCTTTTTGGCTTCGGTATTTTTGGTGAATTCATCAAGGATTTTTTTACCTTCGTCGCTGGAAAGTTTACTTTCTTCTACGAGTTTTTCTACGGTGCTTTTCAAGGTTTCAGCAGTGATAGAAATGAAACCAATACCCGTGTAGATGAATTTTTTAAATAGGTCTTGCATAAATGTATGGGTTTTGAGGTGGAACTTGCATTTTGTTACTGCAAAGTTAATACGCTGAAAGCATACTATCTTCAAAAATCTTAAAAAAAATTTGCATTTTTTGAGAAAAATTTATTTTTTTTGCATTTATCAAGTTATTTTTTTGTACTTTTCAAATATTTCGTGATGAAAATTGTTTTAGTCGCTAATACTTCTTGGAATATCTATAATTTTCGAGCTGGTTTAGTAGATTTCTTATTGCAAAAAGATTGTGAAATTCACGTTCTTGCCCCCAAAGATGCTTATACCGAAGCTGTACAAAGTTGGAACGTAGAATATCATGAGATTTTTTTAGAAAACAAAGGTACTAATCCGCTGAAAGACCTACAATTCCACCAACAACTTTTCAGGCTATATCGCCGAATTAAGCCTAATGTGGTTTTACATTTTACTATCAAGCCCAATATTTATGGAACTTTGGCTTGCCGAAGGCTTCAAATTCCTTGTATCAATAATGTTTCGGGTTTGGGTACAACTTTTTTGCATAAGAATTTTGCTTCCAAAGTAGCTCACGCTTTGTATCGTTTTACGTTTCGTTTTGCTGATAAGGTTTTTTTCCAAAATGCTGATGACCAAGAACTTTTTATTCGCAAAAAGTTAGTAAAGCCCGAAATTACAGCTCTTTTGCCAGGTTCGGGGGTGAATTTGGAAAAATTTCAGCCCTTGCCCCAAGAAAACAAAGAAAATTTTGTGTTTTTGATGATAGCTCGGCTTATTTATGATAAGGGTGTGCGAGAGTATGTAGAAGCCGCTAAAATTCTAAAAAAACAATATCCGAAAGTAATTTTTTGGCTCATTGGGGACTTTGAAAATAATCCTGAAAATCCGCTCAATATTACACCGCAGGAAGTTAATCTTTGGCAAGGTGAAATTGAATATTTGGGTAAAAAGTCCGATGTTCGTCCTTACATAGCTCAAGCTGATGTAGTAGTGTTGCCTTCCTATCGTGAAGGTACGCCTCGTTCGCTTTTGGAAGCCGCCGCTATGGCTAAACCCCTAATTGCCACTGAGGTAGCTGGTTGCAAGGAAGTAGTTATGGAGGGGAAAAATGGCTTTTTGTGTCAGGCACGCAACCCTGAAAGTTTAGCCAAAGCTATGCAAAAAATGCTCTTGCTCACTGAAAATGAAAGAAAAATCATGGGCGAAAATAGCCGAAAGTTCGTTGAGGAACGTTTTGATGAAAAAATTGTTTTTAAGAAATATTGGCAAGCAATTTGTGAGGTTTCTGAAAGAAAATAGTTGTAAATTTGCAGTCAAAATTTGAAACAACCAGCCCAATAATTATGTACGCACTTACTCCAACGGTTAGAATGTTACTTATTCTCAATGTAATAGCTTTCTTGCTGATGACTACGGATTTTGAGTTCGCCATAGAACAATTTGCTCTTTGGGACATCAATACACCCTATTTCCAACCTTATCAATTACTTACGCATATGTTCATGCATGCAAACTTTTTTCATATTTTTAGCAACATGCTCGGTTTGATATTTTTTGGTAGTGTTTTGGAACAAGTTTTAGGGGCAAATCGTTTTTTATTGTTGTATATGATTTGTGGATTAGGAGCAGGAGCATTATCTTTGGTAGTAGATTACTACAATAGTGACATAGTACCTTCTATTGGGGCTTCGGGGGCGGTTTTTGGCATAGTAACCAGCTTTGCTTTAATATTTCCGAATATAGTTTTACAACTGCTCTTTCCACCTATTGCTTTGAAAGCCAAATATCTAGTACTTTTATATCTGGTTTTTGAAATAGCATATATGTGGCAAAATTTGCCCGGCGATAGAGTAGGACATTTAGCTCATTTGGCAGGAATGTTATTAGGATTTTTAATGATAAAAGTAGTTTGGAAAATTCCTAAAAGATACTAAAATGAACGACATTTTCGCAGAATTTCGCAATGCTTTCAAGCGTGATAATAATGGAGTAGTGCAACTCATTATTATCAATGTAGTTGTTTTCTTGGTATTAGGCTTTTTGCGAGTGATTTTTTGGCTAGCTGGAAATGACAATATCATTGAGAATACTTTGAAATGGCTCACTCTAAGCCCTGATTTGCTCACTTTCATTACTCGCCCTTGGACTGCCCTTACTTATGGGTTTTTGCACGACTTTATGGACATCTTGCACATCTTGTTTAATATGCTAATGCTGTATTGGATGGGGCGTTTGGTGCAAGATTATATCGGCAGCATGCGAGTAGTAGCCATTTATGTGTGGGGGGTACTTGTGGGAGCATTGTTCTTTTTGGTAATTTATAACGTAGTGCCTCGCTTATCTATTTTTCGGCAAGCGGTTCATCTATTAGGAGCTTCAGGAGGAGTGTATGCGGTACTTGTTGCCGCTGCTACCATTGCTCCGAATGCCATAGTGTTATTATTTGGTATTTTCCCCGTAAGGCTTAAATACATAGCTTGGTTTATGGTGGTGGTATCATTTTTGTTTTTAGCAAGCCCCAATACAGGCGGTAATGCGGCACATTTGGGCGGGGCTTTGTTGGGATACTTGTTTGTAACACAACTTCGCAAAGGAAGTGATTGGAGTAAGCCTATTGCGTGGGTATTGAGTTTTGGGAAAAGTCTTTTTGCTCCTCGCCGTCCTAAAATGAAAGTGCGTTATGTAAAGGAAGAAAAAGTACGCGTAAAAACAAACATCAAAAGCGAACAGAAAAAAGCAGAAGTTCTTAGCACCGATTATGTGCCTACCCAAGAAGAAATTGATGCTATTTTGGATAAAATTTCTGCCAAAGGTTATGATAGCCTCACCAAAGAGGAAAAACAAAAACTCTTTATGGCAAGTAGAAAAGATTGAGAAAGTTTTGAAAGTTTAATAGTTAGGAGGTCAATGGCGAAAATAAATTTTGAAGACTTAATACTTTTTGAAAACAAGGATTACATTTTACTCAACAAGCCGCCGCTAATGGCTACGCTTGATGAACGCACCCAAGACCGCTATCATACGAGTATCATTGCTCTGTTGCGAAAACATAATCCTGATTATCAGCTTTGTCATCGTTTAGATAAAGAAACTTCAGGAATTTTAGCAGTAGCCAAACACCCCGAAGCCTATCGGCATTTGGCTATTGCTTTTGAACGTAGAAAAGTTACCAAAATCTACCATGCTATTTCCGAAGGCATACATCATTTTGAACAAACCGAAGCCACTTTTCCTATTCTCAAACTTTCCAAAAAAGGTATGGTTACGATTGACTTCAAAGAAGGGCAAAAGGCTCATACTACTTTTCAGACTTTGCGTCATATTGGAAACTTTACACTCATAGAGGCTCGCCCGCATACGGGACGTATGCACCAAATTCGTATTCATCTCAAAGCCCTCAAAGCCCCTATTGTAGCCGATGAAATGTATGGTGGCAAATGGATTTATCTTTCGCAACTCAAAAGAAAATTTAAGTTAGCCCAAGAAGCCGAAGAACAACCTATCATGCGAAGAGTTGCTTTGCACGCCTTTGCCTTGCAGTTTGAGGATTTGCAAGGTGAAATCATCTACCAAGAAGCCCCTTATCCCAAAGATTTTGCAGTATTTTTGAAATTACTGGAAAAAACACAATATCATTAAACTCTAATCCCCATTACCAATATATCGTCCATTTGCTCATTATTGGGTTGGTAACGCATCCATTCTTGTAAGAAAGTTTCTAAAAAGACTTTCTGTTCATACATTGGCTTATGATGAATGGAAGCTAACAGCTCTTTTAATTTTTTAGAGCCTATTTTCTTATTCATTTCACCACCAAACTGGTCTTGATAGCCGTCTGAAAAAAGATATAAAGTAGTTTCTCCTTGCAAAGGAATAGTGTGTAATGTAAATTGTTCATCAGTATAGTAAGTAGTTCCACCAATGAGAATTTTATCGGCTTTTATTTCTTTCATTTCTCCATTTTCAAAGTAAATCAAATCTCTGCGAGAACTTGAAAACTCAACTACTCGGCTGTAAGGGTGATAAGCCAAAACACCTACCTCCATACCATCTTGGTTTTGAGTATCTTCCTGACGCAAAGCATTAGAAACTCCTTCTTTCAATAAATTCAAGATTTTTTCAGGGCTATGCTCTTCTTTATAGTCAATGATTGAGCGAAGCAAAGCATCACCAAGCATACTCATTAAGGCACCAGGTACACCATGCCCTGTACAGTCGCCTACGGCTACAATAATTGTATCTTCTTTATCAAAAACTGCATAAAAATCTCCTCCTACAATATCTTTGGGTTTATAAAGCACAAAGGCATCTTTGAATAGTTTTGCAATGCTTTGCTCAGTAGGTAAAACACTTTTTTGAATTCTTTTGGCATAATTGATACTATCTAAGAGTTTGCTAGTAGTGTATTCCAGTTCGGCGGTTCGCTCTGCAACTTTTTCTTCCAAACGTTCATTTGCCTCTTTTAGCTGCTCAATGAGGTCTTTACGTTCTTTGGCAAGGTTATAGCTTTCTATGGCTTTATCAATGATATTTTTCATTTCACCATTTTCATAAGGTTTCGTAACATATTGGTGAATGTGGCAATCATTGATAGCCTGAATAATATCCTGTATATCTGCAAAACCTGTTAGCACAATGCGAATGACATCAGGATATTCATTGATAATAGATTTCAGAAAATCTGTTCCTGACATTTCAGGCATTTTCTGGTCGGTAATAATGAGGCTAATAGGATTTTCTCGCAAAATTTGATAAGCCTCCTGAATACTACTGGTAGTAAAAACTTTGTAATATCTTTTGAAATTAATTCTAAAAATCCGAAGATTTGACTCTTCGTCATCAATGTACAAAATACTAGGAATATGATTTTCGTTCATAAACCCCCATTTTTAATATTTTTATACCAAACAAAAAGTGGTTTTGTAAATTTTACAAATATAAAAAATTGATTTTTAGTTAGTTACAATTTACAAAAAATCAAAACCTCTGTTAGTTGAGTATAACAAAAATAAGTATTTGATTAAAGATTTTGTTTAATGACTTCGGTGAAATGTATATTTTGCTATGCAAAGTGAATATGCGGTTCGGTGAAATTTTTGCTAAAAATTATGAAAAAAAATACTTTTGTAAAAAAAATCATATATTACTACTGCAAAATTATCAATGTATGCGTTTTGGGTTTATTGGGTTTTTACTTTTGGGAATGATTGATTTAATCGCACAGCCTGTTCCTACACATCTGGAAAAGAAAAATTTTGCTGATATAGATAATATAGCTAAAAAAGAAAGAGAAACGGACAGGATTATTTTTCCTGCTGCAGAGTCGCAAAGATGTAAAATTTTAGATAGCTTGGAAAGCATTGAAAAAGTTCCTCTGCAAAAAGCCACCATTTTACTTGAAAAAATTAGATATTGTATCAAAGAAACTTCGGAAGCAAAAATTACTTTCAGAAGGATACTATTTTATTTAGAACAGTATACTGATAATCCTTGTTTGGAAATTTATTTCAAGAGTAATTTCATTGAGCATTTAGCTCTTCATCATCAAAATCAGTTATCTTACGCCAAAGCTGAACTGGCAAAACTGAAAGAACTTACCACACAATACGCTTGCACAAATTATGAAGTATATGTCCTGTATTTAGAACATCGCCTGCTCAGAAAAGAAATGAAAAATGATTTGGCTTTGGCAAAACTTATTGAAACATTAGATTTTTACAAAAAAAATCATTTAGACGAAAAATCTATTTGGTTAAAAATGATTGAAGAGCTAACTTCATACTACTATCAGGCAGAAGATTATCAAGAAATTATCAAAATTTTAGACCCTGATTTAGAAGAAAAGTTTTCAAAAGATTATATCAATAGACATTTAATTAGTCTTTTTAATACATTGGGTATGGCTTATGAAAAAACTAAAAACTATGAAAAAGCAGAAAGAAATTTCTTGAAAGCCATTGAAATTGCTACCCAAGTGAAAGATAGTGTATGGATAGGCATTCCTAAAGGGAATTTAGCTCCTATTTACATAGAAAAAGGGGATTATACTACCGCTGAAAAACTTTTAGAAGATTATTTACAATATGCTCTCAAATACAAGGAACTAGGTATCATTATTTCAGCTTACATCAAGAAAGCTACGCTTTACAGGCTAAAAAAAGACTTTATGAAAGCCGAAAGAAATCTTTTTTTAGCACAAGATTTCTTACAAAAACACGATAAAGAATTTAAAACTCAAAATTTATGGTATTATTACAGATACAAAATGCGGTTTTACAGAGAATATACAGAATTTTGCTTAGCAACTGGCAACTTGAATAAAGTCAAAGAATATTTTAGCCTCTATGATGCGATGAAAGACTCTATGCATAGAATTTCTACCACTGAACGCATTACCGATTTAGAAACCCGCTATCGTATCAAACAAAAAGAACAAGAAAATGATTTACTTAAAGCTACTAATGAACAACAAAAATCAGAAATCCGTAGCAATCAAATTTTATTGTGGGCTACTATTACTGTAATTGTTTTGTTGAGTATTATTATTTTCTTGCTTTTTAGGTTTTGGAAAAAGCAAAAAGAGTACGCCAAGAATTTAGAAAATTTGAATTTATTCAAAAATAAATTATTCTCGGTAATTTCTCACGATTTACGCAATTATATGAGCAGTTTGAAGGGGTACGTGTATTTGGTAAATAATAGTACTTTAACTCAAAATGAACTCAAACCTCTTACCGAAGAACTTGCTAAAAACACAGAATATACTTTCGGGCTCTTGGATAATGTATTGATTTGGGCGAAATCACAAATGCAAGGACAAACCCTACAACTACAAAAATTTGAAGCAAAAGAGCTGGTGCAAAAAGCTATTTTCGAAATAGGCTGGTATGCTAATCAAAAACAAATCAGAATCAATACACATTTTCAAGAAAATTTGTGGGTAGAGGTGGATTTTAATATTTTTTTGATAGCTTTGCGTAATATTATCAGCAATGCCTTAAAATTCAGTAAAAACAATGGCATAATTGATATTATGGTACAGAAAAATAATAATAAGTGTGATTTTATTGTTAAGGACTATGGCACAGGCATAAAACCTGAAAATTTAGAAAAAATTAGACGAGAAATCAGCTTTAACGAATTAGGTACATCTCTAGAAAAAGGAACAGGTTTAGGATTATTGCTCACTAAAAGTGCTATCAAAGACCTCAAAGGCTCTTTTTCCATAGAAAGTAAGCTAAATGAAGGTACAACCGTTACAATTTCATTGCCTATTGTAGAAAATAAAAATTGAAACAATATGAAAATTCTGGTAGTAGATGATGATTTGGTCTTACAGAACCTATTTTTACATCATTTGAAAAATATGGGTTTGGAAGATACCATTACTGCTCAGTCAGGGGAAGAGGCAATTAGTAAAGCAGAAGAGTACAAACCTGCGGTTGCTTTTATGGATATCAATTTACTTACGCAAATGGATGGCATTGAAGCAGCAAAACTTATTAAAGAAAAGTCACCGAATACACAAATTGTTTTTGTTTCTGCCAATGAAGCTCCTTCACTCATGGAACGTGCCAATAGCGTAGAAAATTTAGGTTTTTTGAATAAGCCCTACAATCCTGAACTTATTGAGCAGTATATCAAAATGGTAAAAATGCGTTTAAGACATCTGAACCGAAATAAGTGATTTTTTCTATGCAGGTTATCACTGAAAAACAACGCAATACCCGCCGAAATATCTTGATGAATTTGCTTTCGGAATTGGGTTTCAAAAGTATCAAGGCTTTTCAGAAAAGCGAAAAACTTGCCCAAGACGGCTTATTTGGCATTGTTTCGTATAATGCCCTCTACAAAAAACTGCTCAATGTAGTAGAACTACAAAACTTTGAGGGACATTATTTCAAGCAAGTGTATCCTAAAAATCAAATTGTTTGGCATCATTCCGCAGGCTGGGACAATGCTCGGGGTATGTACGATTGGTGGCGAAATGATGGAGTTTTTCACGTAGCTACGGCTGTGGGTATTACTGATGACGGCACTATTTTCAGAGGGTTTGAGGAAAGTTATTGGGCTCATCATATTGGTATGAAACATCTGAATAACTTGGCTCGCAACCAACAAAGTATAGCCGTTGAGATTTGTAACTGGGGCAACTTGACTGAAAAAAATGGCAAATTGTATTCTTGGGCAAATGTTGAAATTCCCAAAAATAAAACAATTGAACTTAACTACAAGGGCTACAAATTTTACGAAGTTTATACCGACAAAGAAATTGAAAGCCTAAAATATTGGACTTTACTCAATGCGATGCGTTTTGGTATTCCACTTGCCTACCGAGAAAATGAAATGTGGCAGGTAAGTCAAAAAGCTATTGATGGTGTTGCGGGCATCTACACGCATAATAGTTTTTTGTCTTGGAAAACGGATGTTAGCCCACAGCCTAAACTAATTGCTATGGCAAAAAGTCTTGCAGATTACGAAAAAAGATAAAATCAGCATTTTTGCAAATACATCATCAAATTAAGTTGAGCAGTCAGACTGCTCATTAAGCCAAATGCTTCTTGAATGGGGCAGATGTGTGTAGTGATAAATTCTCTTTCCCCTTCGGCACCTGTTTTTTGGTTACGCAATTGCTCAATTTCGGCTCGGCTCATTACTATTTCGCAAGCAAACAGATATCCTCCTTCATCTAAAAGCCCTGGCGAAGTGTAGAGGGGTTTTTCATTCAACAAACGAAGTTGAGATTTTTCTACTTTCAAGCCTGTTTCTTCTTCAATTTCTTTGATAGCCACTTGCCAAATATCTGTGGAACTATCGCACATACCTGCGGGGTGTTCGTAGGTATATTCGCCATTAGCAATACGATACTGACGTACCAAAAG
>JANWZC010000065.1 GCA_025054975.1 Raineya sp. | reverse complement strand
CATAATTCTCCTTTTTTGCTGGTATATTCCAAATTGACCTGAAAAGTTTTTTCAAAATCTTTAATTTCGGGTAATCCTTCCACATTCTTAAAATCTTCATAATTTGATAATATTCGGATTTGCAAAAATTCATTTTGTTTGATTTTCTTGCGAGCAAGTTCTATACGTATTTCTTGCGAGTAGCTGGGCAAAAACGCAAAAAACGTAATTAACTGAAAAATAGTCTTTATCCAAGTTTTTTTTGAACTTTTTTTAGAAAACATTTGGAATTTTAATTTTTTCTATTTACATTAGCGAACTAAATATATGGTGCCTATGAAACAATGCTACCTGCGACAAAACGCAAACTAAAACTTTCATTCATTGTTTCAAAATTTTTATGCCTATGTTAGAGTATTTCAAGATGATTTTAGAGAAAGTTAGCTTTGATAGATTGTTGTTTGAAAAAGAGCTTCGCAAGGCTCTGGCACAGCTCAAACCCACTGAACGTGAAGACCTACGGCAGTGGTGTTATTTGAAATTTACCAAGTATCATCAAGTTCTCAACAATCAATTCAAAATGGCTCTTTCCTAAAACGGCTTCTTTCATTCAAGGCTTGCAAAACGTATATTTCGTTGCAAGCCTTTTATTTTAGCTCTCTTCAAGGCAGATTTAGTAAAAACTTTGGCAAAAACCTCTTCGGTGATTTCTAACCAATCTTTTTTCTGCATATTTTTCAGGGCTTCATTGGGTTCAAATTCAGGGGTTTGATGTGGTTTAGCAAAGCGGTTCCAAGGGCAAACGTCTTGGCAAATATCACATCCGAAAATCCAATTATTCATTTTCCCTTGAAATTCTTGTGGAATTTCATTTTTGAGTTCAATAGTAAGGTATGAAATACATTTACTTCCATCTACCACATACGGACTCACAATTGCCTCCGTAGGGCAAGCCTCCATGCAACGCCTACAACTACCACAATAATCACCCGTAGGAGCATCAGGGGCAAGTTCTAAATCTACAATTAGCTCACCAATAAAAAAGAAACTTCCTAACTTTTTATTGATAAGATTGCTATTTTTGCCTCTCCAACCTAATCCACTACGTTCTGCCCAAACTTTATCCATCACAGGAGCCGAATCTACAAAAGCCCTTCCATGTACATCACCAATATTTTCACGAATGAAATTTAATAATTCATGGAGTTTGCGTTTGATAACAAAATGATAATCCTCTCCATATGCGTATTTAGCGATTTTGAAGTTATCTCCATTCTGTTTGCTTAAATCTTGTTTGGGAAAATAGTTCAGGAGTACCGAAATAACTGACTTTGCTCCTTCTACAAGCAATTTGGGATTGAGCCTTTTATCAAAATGATTAGCCATGTAGCTCATCTCACCTTGCATATTGTTTTTGAGCCACATTTCAAGGCGAGGAGCTTCTGCTTCCAGAAATTCGGCTTTGGCAATACCACAAAAATCAAAGCCTATTTCTCGGGCTTTCTGCTTGATAAGTTGGCTATGTTTCTCTGCAAGACTCAAAGCTATCCATGGTTTTAGTAAGGCAAGTGCACCGCTAAAAAGAAAACAAAATTTTTATAATTTTTGTAAAAAAACAACCAAAAATGTAGGCATTGTTTTTATGAAAGGAATAACTATTTGCCTCGTAAGATTTTTTCATAAACTCGTTCATATTCAGCAACTCCTTTTTCTAATGCAAAATAATCTTTGGCAATAGCTCGCAATTTCTCTGCTGATTTTTGCAAAAGATTGGGTATTTGCTCAACGGCTTTCTGCATGCTTTCGTAGCTTAAATCGTGTAAAAGATAACCATAGTTGTATTTTTCAAATAAAAAAGCATTATCGCCGATGTTGTTGGTAATTACGGGAATACCCATAGCCAAAATTTCTGCCATTTTAGTAGGTGAAGAAGCCTTTTTGGAATAGCTATCCTTAATGAAAAACACGGAAATATCACTTTGAGCAATGAAAGCAGGTACTTCATTACGTTGAGCTTTACGAATTTCTATTTGCGAAAGAGGCAAATCTAATTTTGTGGCTTCCTGTAAAATCATTGAAGCAGGTTCAGCGGTAATAAACAAAAAACGAGCTTGCGGATAGGTTTGCAAAAGAATTTTGTAGAAAAGCAACATTTCCCGAAGCATATACCACGTACCAATAGAGCCTAAATAAGAAATTGTTAGTGGTTTTTTGCTATTTGAAAGTTTTTGAAAGGTCTGACAAAACAAATCAGTATCTACACAACACGGAATTACAGCAATACGAGTTTGTTCAAATCCTTTCCAAGAAAGGATTTCATTTTTAGCGTTGTGTGTGAGCGAAATACAATAAGCGGCATTTTGCAAAAAATCCTTTTCCTTTTGTTTGAAAAAGTTGTATATTTTTCTGTAAAGCGGGTTTTGCAAGTTCCATAAGTTGCCATCGATGCGTTCATCTGCCCAAAATCCTCGCATATCAAAAAGAAAAGGTACTTGATGTTTTTGAGTAAATCTTTCGCCTATCAATGCCGTTAAATAGCTTCGGCAATGTACTAAGGCAAATTTTTTTTGCCTATGCAGATATATTGCTTTGTGATACATCTGCCATAAATCCCATAGAGTTGAGAGTACAGGGGGCTTTTTGTGGTAAAAAATAGGTTGCCACTCAATATTGCTTTTTTCAATCTGACTTTCAATAAGTTGTTTTTTTTGCTCAAGATTTTCTTTTTTCTCCGCTGAGATAATTGTGAAATTATATCCCTTTTGGCTTAATCCTATAAGATAAGGTAGAATTTGAGATTGTCCGAGTGGGTCTGTCAAGCCATCGTAAGAAAGATACAAAATATTTTCATTCATTGCTTTGAAAATTAAAGAAAACTTTGCTACTTTGTGAAGCAAAGTTCAAAATTAAAAAATTTTGGCATTGGAGTTATTTTTTGCAAGTGAAAGTGTTTGGATAGGCTATCATTCGGAGAAAGCCTATTGGCTTGTAGAATTTCAAGAAAATGATACCTGCGGAGAGATTTATCGCAGTGTAATGGAGGATGTTCTCTCACTTTTGCAGTTTCGCCCAACCAGCAAAATCATCATAGACCAAAGTAAAAAAAGTTTTTTTCGCACTGAAGACGTACTTTGGGCTTGGCAGTCGTGGCTACCACATTTGGTAAAATGCTTGGGTGAATGTGGTAAACTTGCTATTATTTTGCCTTCTACCAAATTTTCATACATTGAAAAAGCCTCATTTCGGCTCATTCCTTTTCAGAATAAGGTTTTTAGTAATCGTCAAGAGGCAGAAAGTTGGTTGCTTGACTAAATTACAGGTACTTGAAACCCTTTTTCTTGTAACATTTTCACACTCAAATCCCACAATTTTTGAGCCGAATTCATGTTTTTAGATTGATACGAAGAACTTGCTCGCTTTTTATCCTTGAAATATTCGCCCGTCATTTCCAAGTTGGGTGTAGTAGCTAAATACAAGGTAGTTTCGGCACCTTTTTCAGGACTTTTGGCAAAAATAGGTATCAACCACTTCAAAAAGAAAGGTAAATCCTCAAAAATATCGGTAGCGATGAAACCAGGCATCAAAGCATTGACCAAGATTTGGTCATTTTTCAATTTTTCAGCTAAAATTCGTGTAAAAAGAATGTTAGCGAGTTTGGATTGTTTGTAGGCATTGAGTCCGTTGTAATTTTTGCGAAATTCTACATCAGCAAAATTGATTTCGCCTTGATGTAAGTCAGAGGCTACATTGATAATGCGAGCAGGAGCAGATTTTTTGAGCAAATCCAAAAGCAAAAGTGTGAGGTAAAAATGAGCTAAATGATTAACGGCAAAAGTTTGTTCCAAGCCGTCTTGTGTGAAAGTGAGTTTATTTTTCCAAATTCCTGCGTTATTGATAAGGATATGCAAAGCAGAAAACTCTTTTTTCACTTGTTCGGCAAAGTTTTTTACGCTTGCCAAACTTGCTAAATCACATTCAAAAAGATGTATTTGCGTTTGAGGAAATTTGGTTAAAATTTCGTTTTGAACTTTTTTACCTTTTTCAAGGTTTCTTACGGGCAAAATAAGCGTAAAACCTTCTTTAGCAAGTCCGAAGGCAGTAGCCTTCCCAATGCCCGAAGTTGCCCCTGTGAGTAAAACAATACGATTTTGCATTTTACTTAAAGAATTTGTTGTGCGTGTTCTTTGGTTTTGACTTTGTCAATAATTTTTTCAATAATGCCTTCACTATTGATAATAAACGTAGTACGCACTGTACCCATGTATTTTTTTCCGTACATGCTTTTTTCTTGCCATACGCCGTAAGCCTCTACTACTTTATGGTCGGTATCGGCTACGAGGGGAAATGGCAAATTATATTTGGCAATAAATTTTTGATGAGATTTTTCATCATCAACACTTACGCCAATTACTTCGTAGTTGTTTTGCAGGAGCAAGGAATAGTTATCACGCAAATTACAAGCCTGTGCTGTACAGCCTGAAGTATCATCTTTGGGATAAAAATACAACACAATTTTTTTACCTTTTCCTAAAAAATCAGCAAGTCGTAGAAGGTTGCCATTTTGGTCTTTTGCCTCAAAAAGAGGTGCTTTATCACCTGGTTTAAGCATGTTTTTGTAAAAAATTGTTTTTTGAAGAAGTACTCTCAAACACACAAAAAAGCCCTATTGTTAAATAGGACTGATAGACTACGATATGGGAATTAATTCAAAAGGTAAAGCGATAATATCTTTGAAGTCTTTGCCGGCATCTTGCATATCTTCATCTTTGGGGTCATAGTACCATTGTATAGAAACAAGTTTGCCCTTTTCTTTGAAACTTTCTAACTTCTTGAATATGTCTAAAAGTAGTTTAGAAGAAGCAGTATTGAAATATTCAAGTTTGAAGATTGCTTGAATATTACTGATATTGCTCTTTTGCTTGCATTGCTCCAGCCAATCGAGAATTGTATTGTAAAAAGCAGGTGCATTTTCAGGAATAGAACGTCCTGACATTTCAAAAACACCTGTGAGCGTATCAAAATTAACTTTGGGAGTTCTTCCAGTAGCTTCTATTACTAAACTTTCCATAAGGCAAGTAGATTTTAGTCGTTATACAAAATATGTGGTAGTTGATAAATCTTGGGTACTTGGATAATAATTTTTGTTTCGCTTTGTAAGTTTTTAGGTTTGGCTTGGCACGCTAAACGTTCATTAGCTTTCAAACGGTTCAATGCCATAAACTTTTTTTCAACTTCACTCAGTTCATTCAAATTTTCACTACCTTCTAAAATCACCATTTTGCAAGTTGTACATCTGCCTTTCCCACCACAAGCTTGCATCCAATCAATAGCGTTTTCGCCAAGCGATTGCAAAATAGTGTTTTTTTCGGAAATATAAATAGTTTTGTTCTGTAAATTTTTTATAACTAAACGCATAAATCTTGAAAATGTTACTCAATACAATTCAAAACTGCTCCAAAAGCAAGTTACAACCTCGTTGTTCGGCATTATCGGCTCTGCCCAATACCATAAACTTATTTTTATCAATCAAAGTTCCTACATCTTGGGTAGCAATGAAGGCACAACTTTCAATATTCGCTAAATCAATTACATTGATAAGTCCTCGTGTATGCGTGTATGTAAGGGGGTCATTATTTTCTCGTAAGAAAATTCGCATAGTGAGTGGCATTTCAAAAATTCCTTCTCCTTGCGAATAAGCCTGTGAAAGTAGCTCTGTCATTCCGTATTCAGAATGAACTTGCTTTACACCAAAAGCCTTTTGAAGTATTTGATGAACTTCGGCTCTTGTCATTTCTTTGCGTCTGCCTTTCATGCCACCTGTTTCCATAATGATGATATCAGAAAAATCATTACCACCAAATTTTTCTGCAAAATCCAATAAAGCATATGTTACGCCCCAAAGTAAAATTTTTCTCTCCGAGTCATTTTTACGTAGAAATTGAATGGTTTGGAAAAGTTTTTCAAAGTCATACAAATAAAAAGTATTGTAAGGTGAAGCAGATTTTTTCATAAATTCATTCACCATATAGACCAAAGAAGAATTTTCACGTTCCAGATAAGAGGGTAAAAGAGCCAAAATGTGATAATTTTCAAGGCTGCCGTATTGTTTTTCAAAAATTTGAATACTATTTTGCACATAAAAATAGGAGTCCGTGAGTAGATGTCGGCTTTTGGGGGTTTGTGTAGTGCCGCTACTTTCAAAAATAATAGTGGGTTTTTTGGATATGCTTCTGATAGTATGATATTTGAAAAATTCAATCGGTAGGCACGGAATTTGCTCTATTTTTTGTATATTGTACGGATTTTCACAAAAAAATGAAACCCATTGAGCAAAAATTGGGTTATTTTTAAGCTGAAAATCATATAACAACAGAGCAAGACTCTCAAATTCGTCTTCCTGTTGAATATTGAGAACGATGTTCTTCAAAATAAGTGGTAAATCTTTTTTCATAACGCAAATGTAGAACTTATGAAAATTTTGACAAAAAATATTATTGGCTCTTTTTTGGTGCTATCCGTATGCTTTCAGACTTGTATTTTCAAGAAACCTGAATTTCCTTTTGAACCAAGTATTAGTTTTCGGTCAATGAGCAAAAAAAGCCTTTTAGACGGCAACGGACAAGTAATTGAAGACTCCATTTTTTTGGATATTAACTTCAAAGATGGCAATGGTGATATTGGATTGAGCGTAGAGGATACTACGGGACAATTTGCTCGTCGCCGTCCTGATAAAAGTTTCAATCCATATTACTACAACTTTTATTGTACTATTTATCGTCGTAATAAATTTACAGGAGTATATGAACGCTTGATTTTGCCTAAGTTCATAGATCCTGTTACGAATACAGAGTTTGAAACAAATATACACGGGCGGGTGCCACCACTTGCTCCGAAGGATAAACAAAGCCCTATTGAAGGGGTCATACGCTATAATATTGGCGGACTTTTTTATGATGTCATTGGCATTAACAAGCGAGATAGCATACGCTTTGAAGTTTTTATTTATGATAGAGCTTTGAACCAAAGTAATGTGATTACCACACCTGCCATTTTAGTGAATGAATAAAAAAATCAAATTTTTATTTGGTAGTTTGAGAAAAAAAGTCTAATATTGCAGCCCAAACCAACAAAAGGAGAGGTGCCTGAGTGGTTAAAGGAGCAGTTTGCTAAACTGCCGTCGGCTAAACCGACGCGTGGGTTCGAATCCCATCCTCTCCTCAAAATTTTTTGTTAAAACCATCAAAAGTAACTTTCGGGGTGTAGCGTAGCCCGGTTATCGCGCCTGCTTTGGGAGCAGGAGGTCGCAAGTTCGAATCTTGCCACCCCGACAAAAAGCCTCAAATCTCTAAAATTTGAGGCTTTTTCATTTCTGTTTGCACCATGAATGCACCATGAGTTTGAGGCTTTTTTATATTACTTGTCAATATTGCATCAGTAGAAGCCAATAAGTATGAAAATTAACAACTAAGGAAAGGAATAAACTAAAAAAATCATCTACAAATTACTTTTTTCTGTAGAAGAGAAACGTCTTACATTCGTAATGTTCCTAAAAAGCAAACCCTTTTGTAAGACTCAATTCATGATAATCCGAAATATGTTCAATGAGTAGAACAGAAATTTGCTAACTGCCTACTCACAAGATATATCTTTCATTTAGTATATCATCATAATTCCTGCTCCAAACCTACCTGTTTGGTCTTTATCTCTTCGAGCTGAGAAGAATAAGTCTTTTTCAGTATAAGTGCATTTAGGCATAACTTCAATATTTTCCATCAAAACTCCTGCCTCTTGCAATTGAAACAAATGTGCATATCGTAAATTGAAATGATATTTTCCACTATTTTTGTTCCATTCTAAAAATTTTTCTCTTGTACCAAAAACTTTATCCACCTGGCTTACTACATCCTCTCCTACTTCATACATTTCTACACTGATACAAGGTGCTATGCCTACCCAAATATTTTCAGGTTTTGAATCAAATTCCTTTTGCATGGTTTGTATCATTTTTTGGGGCAAAAGTTTGAGCGTACCACGCCAACCTGCATGAGCGGCTCCTATCACGTTTTTCTCCATATCGTAGTAAAGCGAACAGACACAATCAGCAGATTGTACCACTAAGGCAATGTGCTTGTGTTTGGTAAGTAAGCCATCAGTATCAGGGAGAGCGTTGTTGCGAGAAAAAGCTCCTTTGCCTCTTTCTAAAGGAGAAATACACAAAATATTATCACTATGCGTCTGACGAGGCACACACCAATTTTCCAAAGGCATTTGTGTAGTTTCTGCAAGGATTTTTCGGTTTTGTACGACATTTTCAGGCAAATCGGCTGTGCCAAAACCTAAATTTAGGCTATCAAAAGGGGCATTACTTATACCTCCCTGCCTTGTAGAAACAAAATGCTTAATATTGTGAAATTGAGCAATTTTCTGAAATTGTAAAATCATGTTTGTGGGGTTGAAACAGGGTCAGATTTAGTTTCTTTGCCTTTCCATATTTTCATTAGCAAAAATACAAAACCTGCTGTTGTCAATGAAAAACCACCCCAAAGTATTAAGTTTGCATCAAGTGCGTATCCTGAACAGGCAGCAGAGCAAGCAACCACAACTATCAACACTAACAAAACGAAATAAACCAATGAAAGTAAAACGGTTAGTAATATTTTAAGCCATACTTTTTTTGCTCCTTTGTAATGTTTATTGATGTAAGCCTTGATGAGTGGTTTATACGCACGGATAAATTTGCGAACTAACTTACGATAGTTAGGTAGATCGTCGGTCCAATGGGTTGAAGTACTTGCAGGGAAATTAAGCGAAGCATTTTGCCGAACCCAAATATTTTCACGAGTAGCCAAAAAAGCCTGTTCATAGCCAAAATAAGCCGAAAGCATAAAAGAAAGTCCAAATAATAAACCTATCAAAGTTTTCTTGTACAAAAAGCTGTTTGCTTTTGAGTAGTAAATCCACCAAATCAATAAAGTACATACTACAAGAAGATAAGACGTAAAAGCAGGAATTTCCCAAGTTCCTTGCAACAATACCCCTATAATGAAAGATAATGTACAAAGCAGAGTAGCTATCAGAAAAATAAGCATTTGAGCTAAACGAACATGGCTATTTGCCCAAAATGCGATTTTCAGTGCAATTTTTTTCATAGAGCAAAAATTTGCAATAAACTATACTAAAATAAGTAAAAATTATCAAAAAAACAAGTAAGATAAACAAAAACTACAATGGGTTTCGCTATGTAAGCATAAAAATAAAGTCGGTTTGCACACCTTCTTGCTCAGACCTAAATTCAAGCTATTTAGGTAGTGTTCCTTACAATGTTTCTGCCTTGTAGAAACAAAATGCCTAATGTGAGAAAATTGAACAAGTTTATAAAATTCCGAAAATATCATTGTTTTGGGTTTTCAGGTGGGTTAGAAGTAGATTTAGGTTTGTCATCTTTTTTATAATTCCACACCCATAATAGCCAAAAAATAAAAAATCCTCCTGATAGAATAGCTGGACCCGTCAAATTTACTTCTGTATTACTTGAAGGATTAAATGAAACGATAATAAAAATTACTAATATCAACAAAATCCAAGATAACATCAAACCCAAGAAGGTGAGTAGTATTCTCACCCATATTTTTTCCTTCCCTTGTAATGTTTGTTGATATAAGTCTTGATAAATGACTTATACTTACGGATAAATTTGCGAACTAATTTTCGGTGTTTAGGCAAATCATCTGCCCGATATATTGAAGTACTTACTGGAAAATTCAGTGAAGCATTTTGCCGTAACCACCCATTTTCATAGGTAGCTCCACAAGTAAAATAAGTTGGAAGTAGAAATATCAAGGCTATCAAACTTTTCTTGTAGGGAAATCTTCTTGTTTTCCAGTAGCAAATCCCCACAGCCAACACACACACGACAAGAATAATGCATAGTGTAAAAGCAGGAATTTCCCAAGTTCCTTGCAATAATACCCCTACAATAAAAGATAATGTACAAATCAAAGTAGCAATCAGAAAAATAAGCATTTGTGCTAAATGAACATGGCTATTTGCCCACAATGCGACCTTCAATGCAATTTTTTTCATAGAGCAAAATTTATGACAAACTGCAATCAAGTAAGCAAAAATTCGCCAAAAAAACAAAAAAATTCAAACAAAATACTTTTACACTATGTTGCATAAACGCAAAAACGAGGAGGAAAATGAGAATTAGAGTAGTTTTTGGTTTGAAAAATAAGGGAGCTTGTGTGCCTTTTCATCATCAGCATTTGCTTTACGAGTTGTTGATGAGGTTATTACCACCTACTTACAACTTGCATACTTATAGTTTTTCAGGCTTGAAAGGACAAACACAAACTACTCAAAGAGGCTTGCATTTTTACTCTTCCAAAGTTACGTGGGTAATTTCCAGCGTAAGCAAAACTTTTTTGAAACAGTTAGTTACTGCGATTTTTCAGCAAAAAGAAATTTGCATAGGAGAACTTTTGCTTAAACCTGAATACATAGAGAAAGAAATTTTGCCTGAATTAGGCAGTAAAACACAATTTTTATGTATTTCACCAATAGTGCTTGCTAATCCGAATAAAAATAGCTTCTACGCCAAACATTTTGTAGCTCCCACAACGAGTTTATTTTCCGATTTAATCTATGAGGCAACATTATCACGAATGGAAGCTTCTCGGTTGTACTCAGCCGAAGAAATTAAGGATTTTAGCAAATTTCAGATTGTTCCCGATAATGAATATTTAGAACGTATCAAGAATAACGATAAAAAATTTGCTCGTATCTACACACTTCAAGAAAGCGGTATCCGATACGAAATAAGAGGTTATACCTTTCCTTTCACTTTGTATGCTCACCCCAAAGTACAGAATTTTGTTTTGGCGTGTGGTTTAGGTTCTTATACTTACAAAGGATATGGAATGTTAGATTTAGCTGACCATAGCCAAACACAAAGATTTATTTTGCCTCATTGGGAAATGATTGATGAAGAATTAGAACTTATCAAAGTCAATGGGAAAAGTGAAATGTAAGCAGAAGTTTTGTAATTTTGCTTCAAAAGAAACCTGTTATGCGGATTAAACTTTGGTTACGTGCTTTTCGCTTGCGAACTTTGCCTTTGGCTTTGTGTAGTGTGGGAATGGGAGCTATTTTAGCATATCAACAAGGAAGTTTCCAAAGCAGAATTTTTATACTCACGGTTGCTACTACAATTTTTTTGCAAATCCTTTCTAATCTTGCCAACGACTATGGAGATGCCCAAAGTGGCATTGATAAAGAACGTCAGGGTGAGCCAAGAATGGTACAAAGTGGTTTAATCAGCCCACAAGCTATGAAAAAAGCTATTATTGTTTTCGTGGTGTTATCTTTTTTTTCAGGAACTTGGCTTTTGTACGAGGCTTTTTTCAGAAATGGCAATCAAATTGGGCAATTTTTGACCTTTTTAGCTTTGGGGATTTTGGCAATAATAGCGGCAATTACTTATACGATGGGCAAAAAACCTTATGGCTACATAGGTTTGGGTGATTTGGCAGTATTAGTTTTTTTCGGCTGGGTAGGCGTTGTAGGGGCATTTTATCTGCATACGCAAACGTGGGAATGGCTTGTGGTACTTCCTGCTACTTCCTGTGGTTTATTTTCGGTTGCTGTATTGAACGTCAATAACATTCGTGATATAGATACCGATAGCAGAGCAGGTAAAAACTCTATACCCGTGCGTTTGGGCAAAAGCAGAGCAGTAAAGTATCATTATTTTGTGCTTGCGGTGGCAGTAATTTTGTGTCTTTTGTACAACCTGCTCACCTTTGCAACTTGGGAACAATATTTATTTTTGCTTACTCTGCCTTTACTACTGAAAAATGCTTGGGCAGTAAAAAATCTACAAGGGTGGCAACTGGATAGTTATCTCAAACAAATGGCTCTCACTACACTGCTTTTCGTACTTCTTTTTGGTTTAGGGGTGTGGTTGTAGTGAATTTAACTATTGCTTGAAATTCCGAGTCTTTATTAGCTTTGGTATTCAAAGTTTTTTTCTGCAAAATCACTTTTGTATTAGCAATGATGTAGCTTCCCCATTTTAATAAATGGTCAATTTTTTCATTAAGATTTGTCCGCTTTGCGTGTTTTTGATTAGCACAACATAAAAACCTTTCTGAAAAAATTGCGTATTGATTTGCAAACTTCCTTCGCCTCTGTATTTTTCAGATGTCCATTTACCACTGATATCACAAACAACCACTTCCAAAGGAGCATTTTTCCATTCAATTTTTACAAAATTGCGTGCAGGATTAGGATAAAGTAAAATTTCGGGCTGTAAGACACTTGTTACATTTGCCACCACAGGATTTTCCAGAGTGTAGTTTTCATCGTTGCTTGGAACAGGCGTACCTACCTGCAAAGTATGATTTCCGTAAAGCAGAGCGTATTGCACTTCTGAAAAACCTGCTATATTACGAGGCTGATTGGTAACCGTGCTAGCAATTTGTGTAGCCAAGCCACCTCTCGTATTGCCGTTGATAAGCACAAAAGCCGAATAATTGCCCCCTGCAATCATAACATTTTGCCCCGATTGCTGATAAAACTTTATGAAACTAGTTCGGTTTAGGTAAATCCCATACTTGAGACGATATTTAGCTACGGCATAACTCACTGCACAACTATTGTTTTCGTAAAAATCATTATCGCTTGGATTGAAAGCATTAGGCAAGATGGTAGTTGTATTCAAAAGAGCTAAGCCATTGCTGAAACTCAAATTACCGTCATAAGCAAGAAACTTGTTAGCTCGGTTGTTGGTTACATAAATTTTGCCCGCAAGTTTGCTGTTTTCGCCAATAAAAAGGTTCAGAATTTGATTTCTGCGAATATGTGAATTGAGTAAAGACCCTGTCTCACCACCATTCAAAAATTGAAAAAAACTTCCAAAGTTGGTAATATTTACGAAAAGCACTTTTTTGGAAAGACGAATAGCATTGCGAAGTTGATATTTATCACTTTGGTTATTTGCCGCAATAGTTTGCAAAATAGTAATAGCCCCTGAAGCTCCTTTACTACGCAGATTTTGGCGATATTGGTGAGCTACGGTGGTATCTGTACCTGTTACTATGAGGACATTATCGCTCACACTGCCACTATTTACAAAGTCTTGCAGTAAAGTATTATTTTCGCTCAAACCTTCGCCACCACTCAACCAAACTTGATAATTACCATTTTCCTGTGGCACAGTAGGACTCACAAAAGTGCTTGCCTCTTGAAGCATAGTGAAGGTATTGAGATTGATTTGATGTCCGTGCAAAAGGATATGAGCTTTGAGGTCGGGAGTATAAATTTTATTGTTGGGGAAACTGAAACTTTGAGGTACATAAATATGCACTGCTCCTGTACCATAGCAAGTTGCATTTTTAGAGGCATCAATGCAGAGAGCTGTTTTATCATCCACCCCAATACCTTTGATAAGATTACCTGTTTGCTGATACCATTTTGCCAAAAAACCTATCAAACGAGCATTTCTTCCACGTTCAATAAAGTGTGTATCAAAAATGAAGCTGGGAAAAATATGAATGAAGTCGTTTTTCAGGGAATAATAAGGAGAATTGATGTTTTCAAGGGCATCATAAGGAAAAAAACTACCATTTTCGGCACTGAAAAAAATTTCTGAAAGAATCGCCATACCC
>JANWZC010000064.1 GCA_025054975.1 Raineya sp. | reverse complement strand
TTTGCGGGTTGGTTTTGGGTGAATGTAGTTGATAAATTCAACTTTCTACAAATTTTTCCTAAATTTTTGCGTTACAAAATTTACGACCTTATCATTACGGCAAATGCTGTGTATTTTCCTTTGAACTTTCAAGAAAATAGACGATAAGCTAAAAAAACTGCCCCCAAAGAGCCAATCACGTTAAGCAGGACATTTGCCAAAGCATAAAGCAAAGATTTTTCAGCCAAAGCAAGTGTTTCGTAGCTGAAAGCCGAAAAAGTCGTAAAACCGCCCAAAAAACCTGTAACCAACAGCAAGCGATATTTTTCAGCAGTTTCTTTGTGCAAGGCAAAAAAAATGCCTATCAAAAATGAACCTATAACATTCACAATAAGCGTACCCAAAGGAAAGCGAGTTGAAAAAATTGCCGAAGCCAAAATATTTATACCATATCTGCTCACACAGCCTAATCCTCCTCCAACAAATACCCAAAGAAAATTTTGTAGCATAAGGATGTTAAATGTTTCAAGGTTTGAGGATTGGAGTTTGAAGTTTAAAGTTTGGGGTTTAAGGTTTGAAGTTAGGAGTTTATGGTTAATACTGAATAATGTTTGCAAAGTTAATAGTGTTCATTACTTGGTCTTTCATTGGGAAATTAACTAAAAAAATTTGCTAAATTATCTCTGGGAGGGTTTTCAGGATTTTTTGTGTCTTTGTATTTTTCGGTAAGTTCTTCAATTTCTTGTTGATGTTTTTCCAAAATTGCCTCCGCCTCTTTGATTTTGCTATCAAAGGTTTCCAAGATATTGCGTTCTTCGCTTTTGCTCACCTTGTCAAGCATAGAGTAAGCCCAATTTTTCAGGTCGGTGATGAGATTATCGCGGTACGAGTCTAACATCAAACACTCGTGGCGAATATTTTTCATTTCATTGATAGCATCTTGCATAAGGCTTTTAGATTTTACATCAGCCTTTTGAATAAGGGTTTTAGCTTGCAGGCGGGCATCATTCAAAATATCATCTGCTTTGAGTTGAGCCTCCTTGATTTTGAGTTCGGCATCGCGTTTGGCTTGTTCTATGATGTGGCTACCTGTATCTTCGGCAGTTTTCAAGGTCTTGAACAAGGAACTTTCCACCTGCCGCAGTTGAGCTACCTCTTTTTCAGCCATTTCTAAACGGAGCTTGGTTTCTCGGAGTTCGTTGTTGAGTTTTTCCCATTCTTGCGAAAGTGCTTGCAAAAATGCCGTTACTTCATCTTTATCATAACCTCCAAAAGCCTTTTTCTCAAAGGTTTTCTGACGAATTTCAATAGGTGTGATTTTCATAACAGGTGTTTTTTGCACAAATGAAAGGCAAAACGAAATTTTTTACAAAACTAAAATTTTTTCAAAGAAAAATCAATTTATCGCAACCGCAAAATTACTTTATCACCTCTGGCAATGCCTCTACCTGGCTTGATAGACTGATAATACACCTTCCCTGCTCCTTCGGCTTGCACACGTATACCTCTATTTTCAAGCAAAAACAAGGCATCGCGAAGCGTATAACCTCGTAAATCAGGCATATAGCCTTTACGTTGTTCAGTAGGTTGTAAAAAGATAGAGGCATCAGCCCTAAATGTACTTTTCACCCAATCGCTGGTGCTATCGGTTTTTACATTTAATCCCAAATTTTCATAAGCCTCCTGCAAAATTTTTCGGTAACCATTTTTATGAACAGCTACAAAATTATTGTTAGGCATACCGCCCAACCCCAAAGAACGTTGCAATTCGGCATCTTGATAAAAAAGTTTATCAGCCACTTTTCTGAACACAGGTGCTGCTACATCGCCACCATATTGTTTATCGCCTCGTGGATTATCAATAACCACAATACAACTATACTTGGGCTTTTCGGCAGGGAAAAAACCTGCAAAAGAAGTATGATAAGCCTTTACATACTTGCCATTTTTGAATTTCTGAGAAGTACTTGTCTTTCCTGCAATTTTGTATAAGGAATTTCTCACCGACCGAGCTGTTCCTCGTTCTACTACACCTTCTAAAAGGGTTCTCAAAAGCATAATCGTGCTATCCGAGCAGATTTTTTCTTTGAGCGTAATAGTCTGAAATTCCTGTATAATCTTATCGGCATCACGTATGCTCTTGACAATAATCGGTTGTACCATTTTGCCACCATTGGCTACGGCATTGTAAAAAGCAAGCATCTGCAAAGGTGAAATTCGCATTTCATAGCCAATAGACATCCAAGGCAAAGTAGTGGCACTCCAAGTGGGGTCTTTGGGAGTTTTAATGTAAGGTTTTGCCTCGCCTGCCATTTGAAAATCCAAAGGGGTGTTCAAACCAAATTTTTCCAAGTAAGCAATGAATCGCATTGGCTCATGCTTGAAGCGGTCATTGACAAGTTTGGCAATGCCAATACTAGACGAAACCTCAAACATTCTTTGCACCGTAATTGTACCAAACCCCCCTTTTTTTACGTCCGTGAGCTTAACCCCATAAAAATCTTTTACGCCGTCTTCAGTATCTACGTAATCAGTAATTTTTACAGCTTTATCTTCTAGCAAAGCCATCATGGAAGCCAACTTAAAAACTGAACCAGGGTCAGTGCTACCTTTATCGCCAATGGCATAATTGTAATTTTCACTATAAGAGCCGTCTTCATTTCTGCCCAAGTTAGCCATAGCCCGAATTTCACCTGTGGCAACTTCCATAACAATCACACAACCAAAATCCGCTTCATTTTCTACCAGAGCCTCTAAAAGTGCATCTTGGGCAACATCTTGGATATTTACATCCAAGGTAGTGTAAATGTCATAACCTTTTTCAGGCTCAATATATGAACCTGCTTGATAAGGTATCCAGTTGCCTCCTGCAATTCTCTGAAAGAGGGCTTGTCCTGCTTTGCCTGCCAAATACTTGTGAAAACTATATTCCAAGCCTACTCCTACAATTTTATTGGTATCTTCGCTGGCATAGCCTAATGTACGCGAGGCAAGCATACCAAAGGGACGAAAGCGTTGAAATTCAGGCTCAAAAATTACGGTAGTTCGTTTGCGGTTTTTGCTTTGAACCTTGAAAAGTGGAAATTGAGCTATTTGTTGCTTGGCTTGGTAGTCAATGCGTTTGTTGTTTAGGTAGATGAATTGTTTTTTAGCTTTTCGGGCTTCAGTAAGCAGTTTTTTGTAATAAGAAGCGGGCTGGTCTTGAAAAAAGTTGGAGAGTAATTTAGAGAGCGTATCAATATTTTTTTGGAATTCATTTTCATTCGGCAAAGTGGGGTCCATAGCAACCCGATAATAAGGCAATGAGGTAGCTAATAAACTTCCGTCATAAGCATAGATATTGCCTCGCATAGCAGGGATTTTGCGAAAACGAATATCTCTATCTGTAAAACGTTTTTCCCAACGCTCTCCTTGGAATAGTTGCAGGTAAGCCATACGAATAATGGCTATTACAGCTATGGCAACCATTGCCAAAAAGGCTACACGAACCCGCAAAAGTATGGATTTTTTTACATTCATTGCAGAAATGTAAAATGTTTGGGAGCAAAAATATAAAAACTTTCCTGAAATGCGTTATTTTGCAAAGAAAAAAGATAGATAGAATTATGCTTTCAGAAATTGCGATTATTGGTCTTTTTATTTTGGTAGGTATTGCCCTGATAGTTGTTGAAGTGCTTTTTATTCCGGGTACTACCTTTGTAGGTTTGCTGGGCTTTTTGCTCATGGCAGTGGGAGTATGGTATGCTTTCAATGAATATGGTAGCAAGGTAGGGATACTCACTGCCTCGGGCTCTATTGTTTTTTTGGTACTGATATTCTATTGGGGCTATAAAAAGAAAGTTTGGCGAAAATTTGCCCTTAATACCGAAAACGATGCTAAAATTATTCCTATAGCTATTCAAAATCTGCAAGTAGGGCAAGAAGGTATTACTATTTCTGCTTTACGTCCTTCGGGAATTGCAGAATTTGCAAATAATAGGGTGGAAGTGCAAACCTTTGGAGAACTTATAGATGCAGGGAAAAAAGTGAAAATCGTTGAAATCAAAGGCAATGAAGTTTTTGTGACTTCTGTGTAGAAACAAAAATAGGGTAAGCTCAACACTTACCCTCAATCTCATTTCAATCTTTCACAATGTTTTTAGAAATCTCTCTTACTTGTAAAATTGTGTAATTTTTTAATCATTCTGCCATTCTCTACAAACTGAACGGCTTTAAAGTTCTTTTTGGGAGCTATGATTACAAGCGGCGAGGCATTTTTCCAACTTAGATTTTCATCTGTTTTTTGGGCTTCGTATTCAAAAATAAACTCTCCTTCATCTAATTCTAAACGTTTAGCTTCCAAACGCCAAGCCTCTCTGCCTGTTTTTACAGTGGCTATGGCATTGTATTTTTGCCAATCAATGTTAGTAATTTCCTTTACATAATGCCCTGGATATGGCTTAAACAAGGCATTCCACTCTTTTTCATCGTGAATAATATAAAAAAGTTGGCACATATCATTATCCTCACCTACAAAGGTATAACCCTTTACAGGCTGATATTGAATTTCGCTTTGTTGGTTGGAAAAAAAGAAAATACACAGAAAAATAATCGTATAAATGGGTTTCATTTTGTTTTTAAGATTTACCTTGCAAAGGTAATACTTTTTGAAATATTTTACAAATTTTTTACAAAAAATTTTTATTTAATTCAAAAATGATTTCAAAAAATTTTTATTCAAAGAGATTGTTATTCCCTTGAATGAATTTTTGCAAGGTTTGCTTGAAGTTTAGTAGAGTAAAAGCCGAATAAATAGTGTGTAATTTTTTGTGTAAGAAAAGCCTGTTTTTGTAAATTTTATTAAGTTCTTTGGGCAAGTTTTATTTTTGTCAGATATAGCATAAGTCCAATCAAAGTTATGAAATAAGCCAAATTTCGTGAGTCTATTAAACCTTTACTCAAAGCAGTATAGTGGAAATCAATACCAAGTTGTTTGATGAAATAGGCAAAATCAGTAGTTTCATCAATTCGGCTAATGCCTTCAAAACCGAAATACAAAATGAAACATAAAAAAACTGACAAAATAAAAGCTACAATTTGGTCTTTGGTAAGAGAAGATGCTAATATGCCTATTGCCGTAAAAGCCGCTCCTAACAAAAATAAAGCCAGGTACGAACCCATAATACTTGCCAAATCCATAGTATTTTTTAGAACTATTGCTCCTGTTTGCTTATTCTTAATTTCTACAAGCGAAAGGTCATACAACGAATAAACATACAGAAGCGTAGGTAATAATGCAAAAAGTAGTAAAATCAGCGAAGCTAAATACTTTCCTAAAAGTATGTTCCATTCACCAATAGGACGCGTGTAAAGCAATTCTATTGTGCCTGCTCTTTTCTCTTCTGCAAAACTTCGCATTGTAATGGCAGGCACTAAAAACATAAAAATAAAAGGAGAAACTAAAAAAAACTTACTCAAATCGGCATAACCATAATTAAGTATTGTTAGCCCTCCAATATCAAGTACCCACACCATTAGCCCCATAGCTACCAGAAAAGCCCCTAAAACTACATAAGCAATCAAAGAACTAAAAAACTGACGAATTTCTTTCTGTAAAATAACCCACATAAATGTTTAGAGTTTGAGGCTTGAAGATATAGGTAACGTTATTTTCTCAATATTAGCGACTTTTAAGGCTATATGCAAACAAAAAAAGATTTATGTTTTGCATAAATCTTTTTGAAAGTTATCAAACCCACAAATTAGGGAGAAAGATGGGACTCGAACCCACGACCCTCGGTGCCACAAACCGATGCTCTAACCAACTGAGCTACATTCTCCGTTTTTGGAATGCAAAATTAGTAAGAAAAAAAGTCCTTGTCAAGATTTTTAAGAATTTTTTTGAAGCCAAATAGTATCTTGTTCAAATCCTTGTTCTTTAAGTTCTACTTTTACACGCTCATTGGCAAAAGTATGTACGGCTTTACCTATATATTTAGCTTCAATAGGCAAATCACGTGCATATTTTCTATCAATAAGTACCAACAAATCTACCGAAGCAGGTCTGCCGAAAGCAAGCATAGCGTCTAATGCCGCTCTCACGGTTCTACCTGTATAAAGTACATCATCAATCAGGACTACTTTCCTACCTTCTATCAAGAAGTCAATTTTAGTAGTATTTGCCGAAAGAGGTTTTTCACGTTTGCGAAAATCATCACGAAAGAAAGTAATGTCTAAAAAACCCAAAGGAATATTTTTCTGCAAGATTTTACGCAAAGCCGAAGCAATTCTTTCTGCTACAAAAACACCTTTGGGCTGAATACCAATGATTACACTTTCGCTGAAATCTTGATGATTTTCAAGAAGTTCGTGGCAAAGTCGTTCTATGATTACTGCTAAAAGATTATGAGGAATAATAACTTTTGCCTGCATAGGTTTAGAGTAAAAATCTATTCAAACGACCACGCTTGACTTTGTAAATAGTAGGGCAGTTAGAGCCTTGAAAGACATAACTAATGCCCAAACTAAACACAAAATAGGTGTCTTTATTATTGGGATTGCCCGAGAAAAGAGCAGGATTACGCCCATAACGTACGTAAATATCATCAAGATAATCAGTAAAGGTTTTTCTTGCACCAAATTCGGTGGTGATGTTCCAATTTTCATTCACCATAAATTTAGCCCCAACTCCAAATGGAATAGCTACTTGCAAAGGATTGTAAGGAAGGATAGAGCCATCAGGAATATTTTGTACGCTCATGTTGAAAGCCGCAACTCCTACAAAGATGTAGGGCGTCCAAGGACTACTTTCGGAAAAATGCCCAAAGTTTAAGAAATTGTATTGTCCTGTAAAAGCTATTTCAAAAATACGAGTTTTGAAAGAAAAATCTCTTTGTTGAGCTATTACATCGTTAGGGTTGTCTCTATCGCTAGCTTGAATATTGCCATTGCTTACAGAAAGTTGCGTAGAAATAGCCCCATTCCAATTTTGGCGAAACATTACTCCTACCACTCCACCTGGCGAACGCCAACTAAATTTTGAAACTTCACCTCTATAAAACATACCTCCCGCAAACGCTCCAATTTCAAACTTTTGAGCAAATGCGGCAAATGTTTGTAAAATGATGAAGATTAAGCTAATAATTTTTCGCATAAGTATAACTGATTTCTTTTGAAAAAATGATAAAAATCTTGCTAAAAGATAAATCCCTCACAAAATTTTGGAGGGAAATTAAAGATTTTCAGTAGTAGTGTATTCTTTTACCTTCTCACCCTACGGAATTTAGGACATCTCACGCCTCTTTGTTCCAAGAAATATTGTACGCGGAATGTAGTAACAATATAGATATCTCTATCACGAGGGTCTCCTCTTTGGTCACCTGCTCTGCCAAACCCATTTACCGTAGGTCTGCCGATTTCATCAACACCATAGCCATTTGTTCCCTGCACTACAGGGTCAAAATCTCTATCTCTACCTGTAATAGGGTCACGAGGTTCAAGAGTTCTATTTGCCATTATCACCGAAAGCGGATTGAAAGCGGCTAAATCAGCGGCACTAGCATAGTTACCACTTACATCATCAAGGTAATCGGTGAAAGTGAAACGGTAACCAATTTCAAAAGCAATATCCCAATTGTCATTCAATTTGTATTTAATCCCTCCCCCAAAAGGAATAGCTACACTAAACAAAGAATAAGGTTTTTTAGGGTATTCAATAATTGAGCCATCAGGACGCGTAGCCGTAGATTGCAAACCTTGTCCTTCAGTACGAAGGGGTTGCAAATCTACCCATCTCCCATCAGGAGTCATTCCTTTGGGATTATGATAAAATCCTGCTATTCCCGCGAAAACATAAGGACGCCATGTAGGACGACGAAAAATTCCTCCAATCGTAGGCTTAAAGTCCCATTCTCCTGTAATACCTACCTCAATTACATCATTGCGGAAATTAAGGTTACGCAAATAACGATAACGATGCCTTACGTTACGAGGATTAGCAGTTTGAAAATCCGAAGAAATTAAGCGTATCCAAACCACATCTAATTCAACCCCAAATTGTTCAGTGAATTGATAAGCTACATCAACCCCAGGACTTAAACGTGTATAACGAATATCTGTACTCAAATCATTAGCCTTAGGCACAATATCTCCAAAATAATTACCCACCCCCAAACCCGCACCAATAGACCAGGAACCTATTTGCATTTGAGCAAAAGCCCCACTTATCAAGCAAAAATAAAACAGTGATAAAAACAGCTTTTTCATATGTGGCTATTTTTGATATTTTATTGCACAAATATAAAAGAAGCCAAGAAACTTACAAAAAAAAACTTCAAATATTTTTCCCAATCTTCAAAGCAAAAGAAAGTTCCATAAAAAACTTTTGCTTTTTTGCGGAAAATTACCAATTTTGGCACAATAATTATAGTATTTTGCTGAAAACTACCTAAATGTTATGAAAAAGTCATACGTTATCTTTTTTGTGACTTTGTTGTTTTATGCTTGTTCAGGAGCTAAAAGTTTCTACAAAAAAGGATTGAAATTAGAACAAGCAGGTATGTATGAAGAAGCCTCACAAATGTATTTACAATCTTTAACTCGTAATCCTAATTATATTGAAGCCAAAATTGCCCTCAAAAAAACAGGACAAATTGTTTTTGACAATCGTTTGGGTGATGTATTCAAGGCTCATAATTCCGACAACCACAAAGGAGCTGTTTATGCTTACCTAAAAGCCCAAGAATTTGCCGAGCAGGTTCGCAGGCACAACATAGAACTTTCTGCTCCTCCACAATATGAACAATATTTTGAAAAATCCAAAGCGAAATATTTAGAGGCTCTTTACAAACAAGCTGTGGATTTTCTTGCCGTAGAAAATTTTGAAGCCGCAGACCCTATTTTAGCCGAAATCAAAAAATTAGACCCTAACTACAAAGATGTAAAAACCCTTAAAAGAACTTCTGCTAACGAACCTCTCTACCGCAACGGACTTGCCGAAATGCAAGCCAAAAACTACAAACAAGCCTATTATTACTTTGACCAAATCTATCAGAATGATAAATCTTATAAAGATGTTGCCACTTTACGCGAAAAAGCTCGTAAAGAAGCCGCTATCACTGTTTCTGTGCTTCCTTTTCAGAATTATACCCGTTTCAATGGCATAGAACGTACCATTCAAGGCAATGTAATAGCTTCTATTTTGGCTCTCAAAAGTCCCTTCATTGATTTGGTAGATAGAGAAAATCTGCAAACCATCCTTGATGAACAAAAATTCGGACTTTCGGGCAATGTAGATGAAGCTACCGCTGCCAAAGTAGGTAATTTGCTGGGTGTGAAAGCGGTCTTGATTGGTAAAGTAACTAATTTTAGTGAAAATGTTGGCAGGTTACGTAGTGAAGAAAAAATTGCTTACGAACGTTACATTGCCAAAGAGTGGAATTCTACAACCAATCAGTATGATAATGTTACGAAACATCGCCGTACTTCTTATCGTGAATTTTACAACGATAAAGATGTAAGCGTTACCTTTGAATACCAACTAATTTCCTCTGAAACAGGACGTATTTTGGCTTCTAATGTTATCAACAAAACCCTTAAAGATGAAGTACGTTATGCTACATATCAAGGGGATACCCGTAACCTTTTCCCTGGCGATGCTAATGGAGTTTTTTGGGGAAGTGGTGAAAAAAATCGCTTTGATAGATTATTTCAGGCTCGCCGTGAGTTAAGACCGACTAATGAACTCGTACAAAATCTTTATAAACAAATTTCTGATGAAGTTTCTGCTGATGTGTATAGAGCCATAGGAAAATAATGAAAGTTGGAAAGTTGATGTTTGAGGTTAGAAGTTTGAAATTGAAAGTTAAGTTAAAAAGTAAAAATCTTGCATCTTGTGTCTTGTGTCTCGTGTCTAATATCTTGCGTTTAATGAAAAGGTACATACATTTTTCTTTCGTAGTGATTTTAATTTTATGGGCTTGTACAGCTCAATCGCAAAAACGAAAAAATAAGCAGAACAAAGTTGAGATAAAGCCAAAACCCGAATGGGTGATTGCCAAGCCTGTTAGCTCGCAGTATTACGTTGGCATTGGATATAGTTCTACGCGTCTGCCTAACTATCAACAAGTTGCCAAAAACAATGCTTTTGAAGACCTGCTTTCTGAAATTAAGGTGAATATTTCCAGCACTTCGGTGCTTTATCAAATGGATAAAAAAAATAGCTTTCGTGAAGAGTACGAGTCGGTTATCAAAAGCACGGTTCGTAATGAGATTGAAGATTTTGAATTAGTTGATGTATATGAAAATTCACAAGAAGCAGGCTATTGGGTGTATTACCGACTTTCCAAGAGCAAGTATGCCGAACAAAAACGCCGAAAACAACAAAATGCCTTATCAATAGCCATTGACTTTTTCCAAAAAGCCGAAGAAAGTGAAAAAGCAGGGCAAACTGCCACAGCCATAGATTTTTATGCCAAAACTATTTTAGCTCTTAAAGATTACTGGGGCGAAAACCTACAAGCAGATTTGCAAGGAAAACCAGTAATGCTTTCTAACGAAAGTTATACACGCATACAACAAATCTTGGATAACATTTTGTTGGAAACTGCTTCTGCAAATATTCAACTCAAAAAACAAACTACTCAAACCCCTGCAATAAGTTTCAAGATTAGCTACAAAAAAGTTCCTCAACGGAGTATGCCTGTTTTGGCTCAATATGGAAAGCATAAACAATCTTACAATAGTACTGAAAAAGGAGAAATTAGTGTGCTTTTGGATAAATTAGAAGGTCTGCGAAATAGTTTTCGTTTGGAAGTAAGTTTGGAACTTGCTAAAATCATTAGTGGCAATAATGAAGACAAATTTTACAAATTTTTATTGGAAAGTTTTCGCAGTCCTTCGCAAAGTGTAACTATTCATTTGGCAAAGCCTACGCTTTTCATCAGAAGTGAGGAGAAAAATTTAGGTAATCTGCAAAAAAATAATTTGCTTGCCAATCAACTAAAAAATGCACTTACCAAGCGAGGCTATGTATTTGTAAATAGTGCCGAAAAGGCTGAAGTTATTTTAGAAATAGAAGCCGATACGCGTCGAGGAACTGAAAGTGGAGGCATTTATTTTGCTTTTCTTTCAATAAATCTGAAAGCTATTGATAATGCCACCAAAGAAGAAATTTACAATCACACTTTACCTGAAATCAAAGGAGGACATACCAGCTTTGAAAGAGCAGGCATTGACGCTTATCAGAAAGCCTCTCAAAACATTGAAAGTGAGGTAGCAAGCAAATTAGCAGAGATATTGTAAAAAAACTGCTTAATCAATTATCTCAAAACCTGTATAAGAATGCAAAATTTTAGGTATGCGAATACCTTCGGCAGTTTGGTTGTTTTCCAACATTGCTGCAACAATTCTTGGTAATGCCAAAGCACTGCCATTGAGAGTATGCAAAAGATGAATTTTCTTATTCGCATCTCTGAAACGTAATTTCAGGCGATTTGCCTGATAGCTTTCAAAATTGCTTACAGAACTTACTTCTAACCATTTTTTCTGTGCCGCTGAATATACTTCCATATCATACGTGAGAGCCGAAGTAAAACTCATATCTCCTCCGCAAAGTTTTACAACACGATAAGGCAATTCTAACTTTTCTAAAAGTCCTTGTACATAATGACGCATTTCTTCTAAAGCCTCGTAAGATTTTTCAGGGTGTTGGATTTGTACGATTTCAACTTTATCAAATTGATGTAAGCGGTTCAAGCCTCTCACATCTGCTCCCCAACTACCTGCTTCTCTGCGAAAACAAGGCGTATAACCTACATTTTTAATAGGTAAATCCTTCATTTCTAAAATCATATCTCGGTAAATATTGGTAATAGGCACTTCGGCAGTGGGAATAAGATACAACTCATCAGCTTCTACGAAATACATTTGTCCGTCTTTGTCGGGTAGTTGTCCTGTGCCAAAGCCTGAATCTTTATTGACTAAAATAGGGGGTTGCACTTCCAAATAACCTGCTTTCTCGGCTTCATCTAAGAAAAAGTTTATCAAGGCACGTTGCAATTTAGCTCCTTTGCCTTTATAGAACGGAAAACCTGCTCCTGTAACTTTGTTGCCGAGTTCAAAATCAATGATATTATACTTTACAATCAGTTCCCAATGGGGCAAGGCATTTGCAGGTAAATCAGGCAATTTGCCGTGTTGATAAACAATTTCATTATCTTCGGCACTTTTGCCTTCGGGAACTTGTTCGCTGGGCAAGTTTGGAATGGTTACAAGAATTTGATGAAGTTTTTCTTCTAATTCGTTAGCTTTTTCTACTAATTTTTTGGCTTCTTCGGAGAGGTTTTTTGCTTGAATCTTGATTTGTTCAGCTTCTTCTTTTTTTCCTTCCTTCATCAAAATTCCGATTTGCTTGGAAAGCCGATTAGATTCTGCCAAAGCATCATCTTGTTGCTTTTGAGCTTGACGGCGTTGGGCATCTATTTCTAAAACCTGCTGGATGATAGATTCTGCATTGGCAAAATGTTTTTTCTGTAAGCCTTTAATAACTTTTTCTGTGTTTTCACGAATAACCGAAATTTGCAACATAGCGTAAAAAAATTTGTAAGTGCAAAGCTAAAAAAAATCTAAAAATGGAATATGTTTTCCACAAAATCTTTATTTTTGTGGATGAAACCTCAAAAATTCAAAAATCTATATTCTGTACTCTGTACTAACTACTAATTACTAAAAAAACATGTCTTTTCGTACGCAATTTACGATATTGCTCATAGTGCTTTTTGTGTTGGTAGGGGGTGATGTGGTATATGTAGCCCTTTACAATGAAATCAATTTATTTTTTGAAATTTCTTTGCTTTTAGTTACACTCATCGTAATAGGAATTTTAGCCTATTTAGTTGAGCAGAAAGTTTTCGGTACTTTTAGTAATATGCGTTTAATTGCTGAACGGCTTTTAGCAGGAGAAGTACTTCAAGATGAAGAGATTGAAAAAGCTATTCCCGAACAAAAACCTTCTTTACAAACTTTACAAAGACTTTCTTTGGAAATTCAAGAAGCATTGCAGTTTATCCGAAAAATTGGGGAGCGAGATTTTTCCATGCAATTAGAATATCTCAATCCCCAAGAAGGTTTAGGAAAATCTTTGACAGAAATGCGTAGGCAGTTGCAAGAAATTTCAGAAGAAGAAATTAACAGAAACTGGACTATCACGGGAATTACTAAATTTTCGGACTTATTGCGTGAAAAACAAAATGCTGAAATTAGTGATATTGGTTATTTTTTCATTCGGGATTTAGTAAATCACGTAGGAGCTAACCAAGGAGCAGTGTATATCATCAATAATGAAGCCAAACCTCGTCCTGTGGCAGAATGTGTGGCGGCTTATGCGTATTCTCGTAGAAAATTTATACAAAAAACTTTTGAACTCCAAGAAGGACTGGTAGGTAGATGCATTATGGATAAGGAAGTCATTTACATAGATGATATTCCTGAAAATTACATTCAAATTACTTCGGGTTTGGGAGAGGCTCTACCTCGTTCTATTATTCTTGCTCCTATACGTGTGAATGAGGAAATCTATGGCGTTGTAGAAATTGCTTCTATGAAAAAATTTGCCAAACACGAAATAGATTTTGTCAGAGAAGTCAGTGAGGACTTGGGTAGTACCGTTGCTAACGCTCAAATCAACAAAAAGACTCGCGAGTTATCTGC
>JANWZC010000063.1 GCA_025054975.1 Raineya sp. | reverse complement strand
ATATTAAAAACTTAACTCATAACTCACGTTAATATAATGTACTAATTCACATTGATACCCATTTGCAGCAATACCAACAGTACGACTGCCGTAGCCAAAGCCACTCCACCATAGTATAAACCTATGCAGAAACCTGTTTGTCCTGTTTTTGCTCTATTCAGAATGTAAGGCAAAGAAGCTACCGATAGCAAACTATACACAATACCCATAAGTATCAATATCATGATTGATATAGTTTTGCCTTTGATAAATAAAGCAGGCAGAATAACAACAAAAGCCGCAATACAGCCTCCAACGATACTTTTGTAAGAACCTTGTTTTTCTACAATCTTACTCACAGGAATAGCCAAAAGAGCAGAGAACATAAGCATCAAAGATTGTAGATAATCAGGGTCTGTGAAGAATATTTTTTGTGTTGCACCGAAAAATTTATATTTTACCCATACAGCAGGAACAAAAAATAACATTAGCATTTTGAAAAGTCCTACAAAAAAGCCCGTAAGAAATAAATCTTTTTTGCTTTCACCAGATATTTCAACATTCTGCAAGAGCTTTTTATCTTCCTCGGTGGGAGGCGTAAGACTAATAGTTTTGATTGCGTATGCAGTAGAAATTACCAAAACTCCACCCAACATAAAAGTAATAGTAAGCCCCAAACTATTAAGAATTTGTATCAAGAAAGGTTCAATTGTGTAAATCAAACCAAAAACCATAGTCAGAATGGCTGCAACTTGTGGAAATTTATGCACGGGCGTAAAATTTTCTACCAATGAAATAGCGGGGCTATGAAAGGTAGCCATTGCTGCAAGCCATAAAATAACAAGCACAGGTAAAATCCATTTCAAGGGGCTTGCAGGATTGGTATTGAGAGCTATACTCACAGCTACAAAAATAACTGACGCAAACGCCGCTCCTGAAATAATCACAGGGAATTTAGTACCTTTTTCTCGGAAAGCCTTATCCGCCCACTTCCCTGAGAGTGGGTGAAAAATTGCCCCCAGCAATCCTTGTGCCACAAGTAGCAAACCTGCAAATTCTACGAAGTTGAACTTCAATAATAGTTGAGGTTGATATTTTTCGTAAGCCAGCCAACCAATCGTAATAGCTGCTTCTAACGCCGCAATGCTAATGATGGATTTAGTAAAGCTTGCGGTTTTTGCTTGTACTATTGATTCTGCCATAAGATTGAATTTTTTAATTTCTTGAACAATTTTTATAAGACTTACGAAAACTTTAATAAATCGGTTTTCACAAAGATAAAAAAATTATTCATATTCAAAAGATACCTCTTGCTTGATTTCAGAAGCTAAACTCAAAGCCACAGGACAAGTACGAGCGGCATTTTCCAATTTTTGTTTCTGTGCAGGGGTAAGATTGATTTTTGCAGGAAAATGAAAATGTACGTGTATTTCTGCAATACGGCGAGGATGAGAAGCCATAATTTTAGTAGTTTTCCAAGTAACTCCTTCCAAAGAAATATTATCTCTTTGAGCTACAATGCCCATTATGGTCATCATACAACTACCCAGAGCCGCACAAACTAAATCCGTAGGAGAAAAGGCTTCTCCTTTGCCATTATTATCGGTAGGGGCATCAGTAATAATTTTATTCTTTGAGGCTATATGCGTGGCTTCGGTACGCAAATCACCCAAGTAAATACTTTCTATTTGAGGTTTCATCGCAGTAAATTATAGGTTATCCAAGAGGCAAGATAAGCCAAAATATTGAAGAAAACAAGCTGTCCCAAAGGATAGCGAATGGATCGTGTTTCTTTCCAAACTACTGCAAAAGTACTCATGCATTGCATAGCAAAGGCATAGAAAATCATCAGGGAAAAGCCCACGGCTAACGAATATTTAGGCTTTCCTGTTTTCGGATTGATTTCAGTTGCCATTTTTTGCCGAACACTTTGTTCATCGCCTTCATCGCCCAATCCATAAATTACCGACATTGTAGCTATAAATACCTCTCTTGCGGCAAAAGAGGTTATCAGTGAAATACCTATTTTCCAATCAAAGCCTAATGGTTCAATGATAGGTTCAAGGGTTTTGCCCAAAATGCCCGCAAAAGAAGATTCCAACCTTGCTGAATTGATAAGTGGCACAAGTTCTGCTTCTGAAAGCGTAGGATGAGCCATTCTAACGGCTTTTTCGGCTTGTTCCATATTATCGCCCCAACTGTATGAAGCCAAAGCCCATAAAATTACTGAAATCACAATAATTACTTTACCTGCATCTATGACAAAAGTTTTGACTTTCTCAAAAATCGTAATACCTACATTTTTCCAACGAGGCATTTTGTAAGTGGGCATTTCCACAATGAAATAATCATTACCTTGATATGGCAAAAAACGATTTAATACTTTTGCCGCAAACATTGCCATTAGCAAACCCAGCAAATACATTGCAAGCAAGGCAAGGGCTTGATAGTGCAAAAAGCCCCAAAGCAACTTATTAGGCACAATTAAGGCAATCATTACGGTGTAAATTGGCAGACGTGCCGAACAACTAATCAATGGCACTACTAATGTAGTAATTAGGCGTTCTTTGGGGTTATCAATATTGCGAGTGGCAAGAATAGCAGGAATAGCACAAGCCGCTCCTGAAATAAGTGGTACAATACTTTTGCCATTCAAACCGAATTTTCGCATAATTTTGTCCATCATTATCATGACGCGGGTCATGTAACCTGTTTCCTCTAAAATAGCGATAAAACCAAAAAGCAATGCAATCTGTGGAATAAATGTAACTACTGAACTTATTCCTGCTAGTATGCCATTTGTCCAGAGGTTAGTGAGAAAGTGAGAAGGTAGATTTTCTTTGAAAAAACTTTGAAAAGAGACAAAGGTTTGTTCAATCCAATTCATGGGTAGTTCAGCCCATTGAAAAATAGCTGTAAAAATCAGCAGTAGCACTATCAAAAATGAACTATATCCCCAAATTGGGTGAAGTAAAATTTTATCAATTTTACGCGTAAAACTTTGTGGATTGTAAGGTTTTTCGTGCTTCTGAATGCATTGAGACGTAATTTTTTCAATTTCTCTGAATCTTTCCAAAGTTTCTTCTGCTTGTAAATTGAGTGGGTGAAAATTGTTTTTCAGTTGTAGAGTTTGAAAAAATTGTTTGTCTGTATCTTTCAGAAAGGTTAATCTTTCGTAGTGATGTAGATACAAATTTGACCAGTAAATGTTGGGTAAGTGATATTTTTCAGCAATTTCTTGAAAAAGAGGAATAAAGGATTGATAAGTTTGCAAAACGGAATTGGGTTCTTTGGGAGTAAGTTTTTGAAAATCAGTAATTTTTTGCTTTAATTCTTGAATGCCTTCACCGCTTCGGGAGTTTGTGCAAACAATAGGTGTTTGCAAAAGTGCTGAAAGTTTGGATAAATCAATTTCCCAACCACTTTTTTGGGCAATATCAATCATATTCAACACCAAAATTATTGGGAAACCTAAACTTTGCACTTCTGAAAATAAAAGCAAGTTTCTTTGCAAATTAGAGGCATCGGCAACTACTAAAATTATATCAGGTTTTTCGGGATTTTGGGTATCTAAGAGAAAGTCCAAAACAACCTGTTCATCAGCAGATTTAGGGTAAAGGCTGTAAGTGCCAGGCAAATCTGTAACAAAAACTTTTTTTTGGTTGGGAAGGGTAAAAGTACCTGTTTTTTTTTCAACGGTTACGCCTGTAAAATTAGCAACTTTTTGGTTTAAACCTGTAAGCTGGTTGAAAAGCGAGGTCTTACCCGCATTAGGATTTCCGATAAGAGCTATTTTCACGTTTGTCAAGTTTATGATTGAACTTCTTGAATTACAAGTGTTTGTGCTTCACTTTTGCGTAAAGCTATAAAAGTATCCTGTACAGCAATGTAAATAGGACAACCCAAAGGAGCCTTGCCTAAAATTTCAATTGTAGCATTAGGCAAAACTCCCATTTCTAAAAGTTTCAGAAAAACCCCCTTTTGCAAATATTCCTGAACTTTAACTTTTTTGCCTGCGGGAACTTCGTTAAGTTTCACTTTTCTACATAATTTTTGTGCAAAATTAAACTAAAAAAATTATTCTCATTTTTTGGTTTCAATTTTACCATCTTAACACAACTAAAATATGCTCAAATATCCAGAAAAGAAACTCGGAAAAATAATAAATTTTTCAACAAAAATATTTTGGGTAAGTTGATGTAGATATACCATTATTACAAAGTTATTTCTTATGTTTTATTCTATTTTCCAATTGTGCAATTTCTTCTATGAGTCTTGTGCGTCTCTTGTATAATTTTTTAATCATATCAATTTTATCCCATACTAATTTGCTATCTATTTCATAAAGCTCTTCCAGATAAGTAACAATTCGTATATAATTTACTTGGCTAGCGGCTACTAAATTTGCTTCAATTTCTTTTAAGTAATACTTTTTTGCCATTTCAGGCAAGCGACTTTTGTAATACTTCAAGAAATTTTCAATGACTTCTTTGTCATTACTGGTGTTAGTATGCTGACTCAAAATTTCAACAACAACCTGTAAAGCCTCTTCAAAATAATCTTTTTGGATAAGGAAATCCATATAATCGTGTAGATTGATATTTTTAAAAGTATTTTTGAGCAAGTCTTTTTGCTGCGGAAAAACTTCTAAAAGCCATTCAATATTTTGTAAATGCACAAACGAATTCCTAATAATATCATTAAACAAATCTTGCAATCGTTTGGCATCTTGATTTTCCCGTAATAAGTTAGCATATTGCCGAATCATAAGGTCGGGCGTATGCAAAAGACTATTTTTATTGATGAAGTTCCTCAAAATTTTGATTTGTTCTTGTGGGTTGTTGTTAAAAAGCTCTAAATATTTTTGAGTCAAATAAGCATCTTTCAAATAAATTTTTCCCAAATATTCCGATTTTTCTTTTGCAGAAAGTATAGGTTCAACAATTTGATAATAATGCGTAAAAAAACTTGATTGCTTATCATTTTTTAAGCATTTGTCAATATATTCTTTCAAAGGCTGAATATCTGCTTCTGTAAAAGCCATTTTAATATCCTCGTCAAAATAAAAAGTACTATAACTTATACTATCGGCAAAAATTTCATACTCTTCAATCCAAGCTATCTTATTTTCAAAAGAAACCCCTTGTAAAAATTCTAAAACATAATTTCGGAATAAAGTTCCTTCAAAGTATTCTTCATTATACCACTCTTCAGTGTATAAGTATCCTTCTTCTTGCAAACTTTCTATTTTCTGCATTAAGTAGAGTAAAAATTGAGCTATTTGGTGTTCTTTCAATTTCCACGCAGGACGCATTGCGTTCAGGTGCTTCTGCAAAATTGCTTCAAATTTTCTAGGTTCATGCCAGTAATTTTCATTATGAAGAAGTTTCTTAATATTCTTAACACTATGATTAAAAATGTTTTCAGCTTTTTCCAATGAAATTTCTACTCTTTTTTTATGCTCTCCTTTCAGAATTATCTGAATAAGTTCTTCTTTGCTTAGTTTTTCAAGATCTTCCCTGAGAATTTGATTTTTCTCTTCAACAAAAGAGACATTAAAATCAAGATTTTCAACATTAGAAGAACAATACAACAAAACCGCTACAATATGTTTGCATAATGCACTATTATCTTGAAAATAAGGACATTCGCAGTAACCTCGTACATGCATATTTTTTAATTGAATTTCAACGTGGTAATTTCCATAATTGCCTTCCACTTCACTTGTTATGTGGTTTTGAGAATTTATCAATACTTCAAATACACGTCCCTCATCAAGATATTCCTTTCCTCGCTGAAAAATTGTTCTACCAGCCCAACTTTTTATATCGCTTGCTTGGAGACGCTCAAAAAAATCTTTCAAACTTTTTTGGTTAAAAAATGCGATTTTTAGAAATTGAGTCATAAACAAAAGTTGGTAAAACCAAAATGGACTTGACACAAATATATGACATTTTAGAGAAAGCCCATCATCGTTACAATCAACCTGCTTTTATTGAAAATGACCCCATTTGTATTCCACACAATTACAGCAAGTTACAAGATATTGAAATTGCAGGTTTTTTTGCGGCAACACTCGCTTGGGGGCAAAGAAAAGTAATTATTCGCAAATGCCGAGAATTACTTGCCCTCATGGATAACGCTCCTTATGAATTTATCCTCAACTTTCAAGAACAAGACCTCAAACCCTTTCTGAACTTCAAGCATCGCACTTTCAATGCCGATGATACACTTTATTTTTTACATTTTTTGCAGTTTTGGTACAAAAATCACAAAAGTTTGGAAGAAGCCTTTACACAAAACTTTTATCCAGATGAAACAAGTATAGAAAAAGCCTTGATTGATTTTGAACAACTTTTCTTTTCCTTACCTTTTGCTCTCGCACGCACACGCAAACACGTATCTACACCTATGCGTAAATCTACTTGCAAACGACTTTGTATGTTTTTGCGTTGGATGGTGCGAAAAGATGATAGAGGTGTAGATTTTGGTTTATGGCGAAAGATAAAACCTTCGCAATTAGTTTGTCCTTGTGATGTACATACAGAACGTTCTGCTCGGCGTTTGGGATTGATTACTCGCAAACAAACCGATTGGCTGACGGCTTTGGAATTGACGGAGAATTTGCGTCAATTTTGCCCCACAGACCCCGTAAAATACGATTTTGCATTATTTGGATTGAGCCAAAGTGATTCAGACTTTTTCTACGAAATTCCTTCTGAATAACCTTTTCTTTTTTGGGGATTTATCAACTTTTCAAGATACAAATTTGATTAAGGTATGTAGATTGAGTATCTTTGCCAAAAAATATTGGATTTCAAGTATGAAACGAATTGCAGTAGAGTCTTCAATGATTGCCTCTGTGGGCTATGATGAAGAAAATGAGATTTTAGAAGTAGAATTCAATTCGGGGCAGGTGTATCAATACTTTGAAGTACCTCGTGAAGTATTTGATGAACTACTTCAAGCAGAATCCAAAGGAAGATACATGAAAAATTCTGTGATAGACTGCTACCCATACACAAAAGTAAAAAAAAGCAGGAGAAAATAATAATATGGAAGATGGACAAAGACTTTACGCACATATTCCAAGAAATTCCTTTTTTAGGGCAACTTGCTGAAATTACCCAAGCTATCGGCACGGAAGCCTATTTAGTAGGTGGTTTTGTGAGGGATTTACTTTTAGGGCGTGCAGGCAAAGATATTGATATAGTTTGTGTGGGGAGCGGAGTAGATTTTGCCTTGAAAGTAGCTGAAAAATTAGATAAAGACATTTCAGTTACTACCTACCGTAATTTTGGAACGGCTATGTTCCGCTATGAAGAATGGACTTTGGAGTTCGTAGGAGCAAGAAAAGAATCTTATGACCGCCATTCTCGCAAACCTGCTGTAGAAAATGGCACTTTGCAAGATGACCAAAATCGTAGAGATTTCACTATCAATGCTTTGGCTATTTCACTCAATAAGCAAGATTTAGGCACACTCATAGACCCCTTTGGAGGTTTGGAAGATTTACGCAAAAAAATTATTCAAACGCCCCTAAACCCTGATATTACATTTTCAGATGACCCCTTGCGAATGATGAGAGCAATTCGTTTTGCTACAAAACTCAATTTTGATATTGCTCCCGATACTTTTGAAGCTATCATTCGCAACAAAGAACGCATACAAATTGTATCCCAAGAACGAATCACCGATGAACTTAATAAAATTATCTTGGCTGATACTCCTTCATACGGTTTCAAATTGTTGTTTCATTCAGGCTTATTGCATTATATTTTCCCTGAAATGGTTGAACTACAAGGAGTTGAGGCTGTTGGCGACAAAAAGCACAAAGATAATTTTTATCACACTTTACAGGTATTAGATAATTTGAGCGAGAAAACCCAAGATTTATGGCTGCGGTGGGCGGCTATTCTGCACGACATTGCCAAACCTGCTACTAAACGCTTTGACGAAAAAATCGGTTGGACATTTCACGGACATGACGAAAAAGGGGCTAAAATGGTGCCTCATATTTTCCGAAAACTTAAACTTCCAATGGGCGAAAATATGCGTTTAGTGCAAAAATTAGTGCGTTTGCATTTAAGACCCATTGCCCTTGTGAAAGATAATATTACCGACTCGGCTTTACGAAGATTACTCTTTGAAGCAGGTAATGACTTAGAGGCTTTAATGATGCTTTGTCGGGCTGATATTACCTCCAAAGACCACCAAAAAGTCAAAAAATATCTTGCAAATTTTGATAAAGTAGAGCAAAGGCTCAAAGAAATAGAAGAAAAAGACCGCTTACGCAGCTTTCAGCCTGTTATTACAGGAGAATTGATTATGCAAACTTTTGGCTTAAAGCCTTGCAAGGAAGTAGGCATCATTAAAGCCGAAGTGAGAGAAGCTATTTTAGATGGTGCTATTCCCAATGAATTGCCCCAAGCTTTTGAATTTATGCTTGAAGTTGGGAGAAAACACGGCTTACAACCTTTAAAGGAGGAAAATTAAAAGCCTATTTCAAATTTTATTTTTTCCAAAAGAATACTATTGATTTGACCTTTGCAAGCCAATTTTGGGTTTTTGAGTCAAATTTCTCTTCATAATAGCCATAGCCATAGCCGTAGCCATAGCCATAGCCATAACCATAACCATATTTTCCTTTTTCCTCAACAGCATTAAGGATAAGCCCTATGGAACGAATTTGCTGGTGCAAGGCAATTTTTTGAATATTTTTTGCAAAACCTCTACGAGAATAATTATTCCTCAAAACGAAAAAGCGTACATCTGCCTGTGGCATAATCAGCATAGCATCGGTTACAAGGCCCACAGGAGGCGTGTCAATGAGTACTACGTCATAAAGTTCTTTTAGAGTTTTAATAAGTTCCTTGAATTCATTTCTCAAAATCAATTCAGAAGGATTAGGTGGAATGGGACCTGCTGAAATATACGAGAGATTGTCAATTTCAGTAGTTCGCAGACATTCTTCTAAGGAATGTCTACCTATCAAAATAGTACTTACTCCTTTTTCGTTAGTGCCGTTGAGACCCAAATGAACCTTAGGCTTACGCATATCTAAATCTAAAATCACTACTCGCAAACCTGACATAGCAATTATACCTCCTAAATTAATAGTTACAAAAGTTTTACCTTCCCCACTAATTGTAGAGGTAATAGAAACTACCTTTTGTCCAACTTCTTTTTCAGAGCGAGGAAACATAAAATCCAAATTTGTTCGGATGTTTCTGAATGCCTCACTAATTACTGATTTGGGATTGTGATGAACTATCAGTTTAGAATGTTCCATTTTCTGACGTCTATATTTAGGAATAGAGCCTACTACTGGTAAAGTAGTTAGTTTTTCCAATTCTTGCTGCGAGCCAATAGTATCTTTGAGCAAGTATTTACCTACTATCAGAAGCAAACTTAATAGCACACCAACTCCCCCTGCAACACCATAGATTAGACCTTTTTTAGGAGAAATTGGCAAACTTGGCAAAGAAGCGGGTGAAATAATTTCAAAATTTGGCACTGTACCTGCCTCTGCCAAACCTATTTGAATTTTTTGTTGTACAAGATTGTTATAATAGGTTTGTACGGTTTCATATTTCTTTTTGAGCTTATTAAACTCAGTAATTTTAGAGGGTAATCCCAAAAAACTTGCCTCAATTTCAGCAAGTTTTTGAGTAATTTCGGCAAGTTCTTTTAAGATTTTTTTCTTGTATCGGTCTATGCTTTCGTTGATATTTTTTTGAAGATTGTTGATTTTCAAATCTAACACCTGAAAAGAATAAGTTGAGGAAGTTTCTGAAAGTTCTTGTTGCTGACGAATTTGGCGTAAGCGATTCAGTTCGGAGATTTGTTGTAAAATCGCTCCATCTACATCAGGTAATAAGGGAATATTTTTGGAATCTACAAATCTTTGATTGATAAAAATTTCTAATTCTATCAAAACTTGCAATTTAGCATTTACTTTGTAGCGTTCTTCAGTGAGTTGCTGAATCTTATTTACCAGCTCACTAATTTTTCCCTCAATGTTATTGGTTTTATTCTGAATAATGAAGCGTTCCATTTCTGCTTCATACATGTTTAATTCTTTTTCAGTTTTTTCAATTTGAGCATCCAGGTATTCTTTTTTTTGCCTATTTGCTCGGTTTTTAATTTCTACACTTTTTACTCGGTAAACCTCGCTAATAGTTTTCAAAACATCACGAGCCTTAGTGGCATTGTGATCTTTGAAACTAATAGCAATAATTTTAGCTTGTGGGTTCAAAATAGAGGCTTCTAAATTACTTGCTAAGTAATTTATAGCTTTTCCTTTGGTGTTCAATACAAAATAAATATTTTCACTATAACTGGAAAGCGGTTGTTTTTGTTTAATCAGCAGTTCAATATCTTTATTTTTCAACCATTCTCCAAATCTACCTTGATATTCTGTAACTGTGCTTTTATTACTTCTGACTACAATCTTATAGTCTTGTTCGTTTTCGCTTTCAATGTAAAATCTGTAATTATAAAAATTTTCATTCAAAACCACTGCTTGCACCTCAATAGGAGAAAAACCGTGCATTTCATTATCTAATATTCTACCTTCGGCATAATATTCTACCGATAAATTGATATTATTCAAAACTTCCTCATAGATAAGTGGTGAGCGTATCACTTCCAATTCACCAGCGATGTTATCAATAGGATTTTCCTGATTAAGCCCGATACGTAAATCCAATCCAGTGGACTCATCTTTGACCTCCATTTTTAAGTTTGCAGTACTTTGAAAAATGGGCTTAGTATAACGTAAATATAAATAAGCCAAAGAAACTGATAAAAAAGGCAAAATGGAAAGCCAATACCAATTTTTGCGAAGGATATAGAGAATTTTAGCAAAATCTATCGCTTCCAATAGATTTTCGCCGCTATCTGTATCTTCTGCTTGTAATAATTTTCTGAAACGTTCTTCTTCGGTAAGATATTGAGCCATACTATTTATTTAAAGGACTTCCAAACTCATTTTTCGTAAATATACGAAAAATATTTGAAATATGGTTTTCGCAGTGTAAATTTTGAATTTCAAAGCAATAAATTATCGCAAAATATACAATTTTCCATAGCCTTTTTTGAAGGCTTTATCGGCTTTAGTGGCTCTATGTTTGATTTCTTGTCCGTTGAGTTTGGCAACTACCCTGTACAGATATACACCATTAGCGAGTTTATCGCCGAATTCATCAGTGCCATTCCAAGCATATTGAGAAATATTATTACCTATCCGAATAGGTCCCAGTTCGTCTTGGGTAATTTCACGTACCACTTTACCCGAGACGGTCAAAATTTGAATTTTCATCTCCTGCGGTACTTCTGAGCCTGTAAGCGTAAAGATAAAACGCGTAGAACCCGAAAAAGGATTCGGATAAGGCAATACATTCGTTATGCTTGCCTCATTGATAACTTCAAAACTCACTTGATAAGGCTCTATGCCTGCCCGGTTGCCACGTGCATCCTCACCATTTACACGCAACGTATAAACGCCATCAGCAAGATTTTTGGGAGTAAATTCAATATCAATATTTCTACCTTCACTCCGCCAACGTAAATCAGGACTGCTAAATGGAATGCGTTCAAAAGTACAATTTTCACAAGGACGTTTCAAGCGTATGTCTAACCCAATAGTATCTTGCTTTTGTATGAAAGGATTATCATCTCGCAAACGTATGCGTATCAATGGATTAGCTGAAACAATATCGCCGTCTAATATCCTTACGCCATCAAAGGTTACATCAAGAATAGGGTTTTTGTTGTCGCGAAGCACTTCGTATTTTATCTCCAAAATGTTGTTATCATAATATTGCTCCAACACCTGTTTAGGATTGACATACACTCGCAAAATATTTTCTCCGTCACTACCCAAAGTTTGTACAGGCACTTCAAAAGTTGTATATTCTTGGGGTTTAGGAGCTTTAATTCGCATAGTGCGAACCGTTTGCGTACCTTTGCTCGGATTAGTGAAAGTACATTCTACCAAAAGCGAATCCGCCGAGAAAGCCTTTGAGGAAATATTTTCAAACACAAATGGTACACTGAAAGGTTCTCCTTCTTGTTTGGGGGTAATTTTGTATTTGTCTAAACCCACTCTTTCAGTATTCAAAAAACCTTCGGGAACGCCATCATAAATTACCTGCCAACGTTTTAGTTGAGTAGGTGTGAAATTAACGCTATCTTGTGTGTAGAGTTGCAAACGCAAATAAGGATATTGTGAAGCATCAATGCCATTCAAGGCAAAAGCGTATAAATGCTGAGGGACATTGTTATTGAGAACTACCTGCTGTCCTGCCAAATTTTCTCCGATGATACTCAAACGCCACACATCAGGACTATTTGAAAGTTCAGTAGGCAGGATTTTTTTGTAAAGAGTTCCCCATGCCGTAGCGGGTCCTATGCGTGTAGAAGTAACTGTACCTTTGGTAAAACCACCTCCAAACTCGTAATCCATTGAAATAGTTTCGGTAGTGGGGCTAGCAATGGAAGTGGCAATAATTTCTTGCAATCTTACTCCACCTTTTTGAGTAAAAAGTATGTAGGGCTCACCCTCATTGAGGGTTGCCAATGCCGCAAGAGAGCCACCCATTGCTTGCAAAGTAGGCAAAGCTGCCGTCCAAGCCGTATTAGTTATATTGCCTTTGTTGAAAACTAAAATATAACTTCCCGTAGGAATTTGCAGAAAAGCACTTTGCAATGCACCATTGATAATGGCTGAATTTGTAAAATAATATACCACCGAAGGTCGTCTGCCGCATATTGGAACACCTGTATCACTTCCACCAAAAACCTGAAAAGGTAGTTTACTTTCTTGCTCAAAAACTACCATCAGCAAAGTGTTTGCAAAACAGGGATTAAAATCGTTTGGAGTAATTAAAGGTAAGTCATTCAGATAGCAAAAAGTATTGCTAAAATTCACACCAGCTTCGGGGCTATCCTTGCCGAAAGTTCGCACACGTATGCGGTTTCGTATTTGTTGGAATTCCCATTTACGTTGCGGTTCATTTTTTACAATGCCTACGTCTGTACTTTTAGAAAACTGAAAGAAATGACTTTGCGACCAACCAGGTGGGCTATTTTTGATGTAAATAAAACTACTTTCGTCCCAAAGAATATTAGGATTGTTCACTGCATCAACAAAATTAACACGCCAATAATACACCAAACTGTCCGAAGGCAAAATATCAGTAAGTAAAGTTGTTTCCCAAGTGGCTATACTGCCTGCAGGTACTACGCGTGAGCGTTTAACAGGACTATTGAATTTGGCTGTTGTATCAATTTCAAAGATAAAATCACGAGGTTCTAATTGCAAGTTAGCTGCCTGTGCTACTAACCTTACTGGCTGACTACTTACAATGCTGTATTCAGGAGGAAATATAGCTCTTGCCCCAAAATCAGGAATAAAAATCTCTAAAAATGCAGTATTGTTATTTTCGAAAACTTCATTGATTTCGTTTTTCCAGTCTAAATGCACTTCAAATCGATTATTGCCAAAGAAACTCACCCCTGCGGGACGCTTGATAGTAATATACACGCTATCAGTGCGGCGAGGGTCATTATAACGAATTTCAGGAGTATGGTCAAGGATTGTGCCATTAGGCAAGGTTTGTTTTACGGAAATTTCAAATTGGGTATTGAAAGTTTTGGAAAGATTGGCAAATTTAACCTTCAAACGCAATGAGTCGGCTCGGGCAGTGACAGGGGCATTGTTAAATCCATCCAAAGCTAACCATGTATTTTGTGTAAAAAGGTCAGGGGCATTGCCACCTATTAAGCGTAAAGCAGGGTCTCCTTGTAGA
>JANWZC010000062.1 GCA_025054975.1 Raineya sp. | reverse complement strand
ATTCTTTTTACCTCCACCCAGCAAGCCACAACCCTGCCAAAAAACGCTCCCCACTACCAGCGAGGCTAACCAAACATTACGGAAATTCAAATTATTCATAACACCTTTGTTTTTTTAATTTTGAGAGTTTTCAACGCAAATATAATGCTAATTTTGATATTGTGTAATATCAAGGAAAAAATTTTACAATTTTTTTACATTTAGTTAGTGTCTTGTTCCGTGTCGGGGGGTTTCAGGCGTAGGTTTTCCGTATCTTTTCCACACTAAACCATAGCTGAGAAAAACCTCATGAGAAGTAGGGGCTTTTCCCTGTCTGCCTGAGATTGTATAATCAAAAGCATACCCTATTCTCATGCTATTATCTTTAAGCGGATACATTCCTATCATAGCTATCAAAGCATCTGATTGGCGGAATGAAAGACCTCCCCAAAATTTTTGATTATACGTGCCAAGTACAGAAACCTCAATGGAAGTAGTTTTGAGGGTAGACTCAGGAATAGTTTTAACTAGTACAGAAGGTTGAATGAGCCACTGGTCGTTGAGAGGATAGTTGTAACCTCCTGTAAGATATAAATTACGAGCTAAGGCGTTATCTATCAAATTATCTAATCCGAAACTAATTTGTGAGCCTAAAAGATGATTTCCTGCCAAGCCTACATAAAATTCTTCTTGATTGTACCACACTCCAAACGCCAAATCAGGTTTGAGAGCTGTTTCGCGTCTGCCAATCCAATACTGAGCAACTGCATCATTATTATCTACGAAACGAAACTTATTACCATCTATTGTTTGGCTATATGCCCCTCCTCTTACTCCTACGGAAAGTCTCCCCTTTTCTTCGAAAAGAGAAAAATGATACGTTGCTGAAAGCTGAGCTTCCAAACTGGTAAGAGGACCTCTGACATCACGAACTACGTGCAAACCTACTCCTGTGTTAGGTATGAATATAAAAGGAGCCATTGCACTGAACATTTGTGTTTGAGGTGAGCCACCATCATCAAAAGAAGGAGCATATCCAAGCCACTGCGTTCTGTGCGTAAGAAAGAAATTAGCCTTTCCATCAGCACCTGCTACCGCAGGATTGTAATAAAAAGGATTGAACATGTATTGACTGAACTGTGCATCTTGTTGAGCATAACCATAATGCACAATTAGCAATATGATGAGTTTCAAACAAAAATATGTAAATCTTCTTTTCATCAATTTTTAATAAGTACGTTTTTCATTTCGCAATATATGCAAAAATAAAAATAATATACAAATTTTTTTCAAACAATTTTTATTTAATTTTGTTCGCAAGTCTAATATATGCCTCCAAAGCACCTGTCATGGAAGGAGCATTCGGCAAAGGAGCCTCAATATCCAAGATTAAGCCTGCATCTTTTACAGCTTTGGCGGTAGTGGGTCCAAAGGCGGCAATGCGAGTGCTGCCCTGCACAAAATCAGGGAAATTGCTAAATAAAGACGCAATCCCCGAAGGACTATAAAACACCAAAATATCATACTTCACATCAGCCAAGTCTGAAAGATCTGCCGCTACGGTATGATACATTACGCATTCAGTAAAATTAATCCCATTTTTTTCCAAAAGTGTAGGCAATTCGTCCTTCCTGATGTCTGAGCAGGGATACAAAAATTTCTCGTCTTTATTCTTTTTGATGGCAGGTAGTAAATCTTCAGCGGTTTTTATGCCTGTAAAAATCTTTCTTTTTCGCACTACAATATATTTCTGCAAATAATTAGCAGTTTGTTCTGAAATACAAAAATACTTCATTTCAGGAGGCATTTCTATTTTCAGTTCTTTGCAGATGCTAAAAAAATGATCTACAGCATTTCGGCTGGTGAAAATGATAGCAGTAAATTCTAATGGATTGATTTTTTGCTTTCTGAAATCTTTCATATCAATCCTTTGTACTTCAATAAAAGAGCGAAAATCTATCTTTAAGTTATATTTTTTGGCAAGTTCAAAATAAGGAGATTTAGGGTCGGTAGGTTGAGGCTGCGTAACCAAAATACTGGCAACAGGCTTCATGCGATTTTTAACTTCTTTGAATAACATTTCTTTCATTGCTTCAAAAAATTTAACACTCAATTTATCAGCTAAAAAAAAGCACTTTCCAATAAATTAGCAGTGGAAATAATTCCACGACACAAAGATAAGAATAAAAATCTAATTTTCTAAATTCTGCCAATTTATTTATGATAACTCCCACACCTATCATACGCCCAAGATACAAAATAGAAAGAGTTGTTTTGAAAAAACTATACCAATCCATAAGATGATAAGGCATTTGTAAAGCCAAAAAAATAGCTAATATGCAAAGTGGCAAATAAAAAAAATGACTTATCCGAATGTACTCATAAAAATGAAAATTGATAATCCGAGAAAGCCCCAAAAGAGAAGCAGTAAGGCTAATAAGCAGGAATTTAGCAAAGATAGCCAACGAAATAATAACAAAAGATAACCCAAAATTTGAAAGACCACTTGCCTGAATAGAACTATTTAAGTGCTTGCCCAAGAAAAAAGTATTTTCTTTTTCTTGATTAGTTTGAGCCATAAAATAAAATAGTACCGCAACCAAGCAAGCGTAATTGAGCAGAAATAAAATATTTGTACCCGAAAAAGGACGCAAGTAAAGAGGATTATCCATTCGTCGGAGAATATTGAAAAACTTACTTACCTGTAAGTATGACATCAAAAGTCTAAAATCTATTTGACGAATGAATGCATAGCCTAAGCACAACAATACCAGTAATATGATTGCATTCCTGCGAATGGTTTGTAGATAATTCTTATCGGCTTGTTTTTCAGGAATTTTTTGAGATGAATACTTCAATTTACCTACAAGAATTTGCTTACAAAAACTACCTTTTCGGGCATACAAACTGAAAAATATTTTCTGATAGCCATATTTTTGCGTAAGGCTATCTAAACTAAGCCGATTCCAACCTATTGAAAGTTTTTTTTGTAAATTATGATTGATGTACAAGTAGGTTTCTTCTTGAAGTTCTACAAGTAAATCGTAAGGTCGGTAATCAGAAGGTTTAAGCCAAAAATGAAGCATCAAGCTATTTTGATGTAAAGCAGGAGAATATGCTACATACTGATTGTAATTATCATTGAAGTGAAGTAATTCATTTTCTAATGAAACTATTTTTTTTTCAACACTTTGAGCCAGAAGTGGATTGAAAAAAAGTAACCCACTCCAAACGATATAAATTAAAACTTGCACTACTTTCAAAGATTTTAGAGCATTCAAAGGATAGGCTTTTTCAAAAAAAATTTGCACAAAAGTAAGAATTTTATTGCAAAAATTTTATAGATTTTGGCTGAAATTTACAAAGTTTGTTTTGAATATGACATGGGAATAGTTATGAAGTTTTAGGTTAATGATTTTGAACAATTAGCTTTCTTAAATCTTCAGTTCCCAAACCTCAAAAGTGATCTTTTTGAATTGAGGCATATCAAATTTTAATTCCAAACCCAAAATTTCAAAACTTCAACTCTTAAACTTTTTAATCTTATGCATACTACTTCGCATTTATTACTTGTAAGACCTGCGGCTTTTGGCTATAACCCTGAAACTGCCGCTACCAATGTATTTCAGAAAACTCCCGCTGATTTTTCTCCTGAAATACATCAAAAAGCCTTGCAAGAGTTTGAAAATATGGTAAAACTTCTGCAAGAGAATGATGTGAATTTGCTCATTGCTGAGGATACTCCCACTCCATATAAACCCGATGCTATGTTTCCCAACAACTGGATAACCACTCATCAAGATGGTACGATTGTACTTTATCCGCTTCAAGCCCCTAATCGCCGTGCCGAAAGGCGTGAAGAAATCATCAATATGCTCAAAAATAAGTATAAAGTACGTAATGTTATCAATCTTACGCATTATGAAAGTAGGAATAAATTTTTAGAGGGTACGGGTAGTTTAGTATTTGACCACCATAACAAAATTGCTTATGCAAGTCTTTCACCTCGCACTCATGCCGAAGTAGTAGATAGATTTTGTAACCTAATGAATTACAAAAGCCTCAACTTTCAAGCTCTTGACGAGTTTGGGCAACCTATTTACCATACCAACGTAGTAATGAGCATGGGCGATAAATTTGTAATTATTTGTTTTGAGGCTATCAAAGATGAAATAGACCAAGAAGATTTGCTTAATTCTTTTCGTAAAACGCAAAAAGAAATCATAAAGATTAGCTACGAGCAAATGAAAAACTTTTTGGCAAATTGCATTGAAATCAGTAATAACAAAGGTGAGCGTTTATTATTGCTTTCCCAAAGAGCCTACGATAGCCTTGAAGAAACCCAAAAGAAAAGATTAGAAAGTTATGTCAGGTTGTTGCCCTGTCCGCTTGATACCATTGAAACTTACGCAGGAGGTAGTGCCAGATGTATGATTGTAGAAATATTTTTGCCTACTTTTTAGAGTTTGGCAAGAAAATTGCTGTTTCATTTTTACAATCGCTATAACTATGATGTTATTGGCAAAGCCTCACAGCGACCTGTGTAGGCTTTGTTTTTTACAAACTTCTCAAAACAGCTAATGACTTCACTTCGCCAAAATGCTCAAAGTGTAGCCGAAAGTAGTTTAGCAGGCAGTCTATTAAATAACTTCTATCAGACTTATCCAGTGGGCAAGATTGATTTTGCCATATTTGGGTTAGTTTGCTTATTTCTTGCTCAAAGTGCAAAATAGGAACTTTCAGATAATGTGCCTGATACAGATGTTCAAAAATCTCTTCAATTCTACCATTCCATACGCCCAAATGCTCCAAAAGTGAAAGCATAAATTTTAATAAAAAATCACTGAATTCATTGGTTTGGTCTAAATTTATGACTGCACTTTTCAAAAAATCAAAAATTGCCTCATTACCTATTTCTCCGTAAAGCACCTTGCTCAAAATCTCGCTGATTACCATTGCCAAAGCAGTTTTCGGAAAAACAAAAGGAATTTCTCGGAAAGTGTAAGCAAGCCTGATTTCTGCAATTCTCTGCAAATGCTCTCTGCCCTCCTTATGATAAACCACCATATCCAGCAAAGAAAGTGGTTGAAAAAGAGCTATGTTGAACTTTGGTTTAGCAGTTCGCACACTATTCACTATGTAGCTTTGCAAGCCAAAATTTTTCGTAAAAATTCTGGCAATAATGGAATGGTCTTTGTATTTAATATAATGTAAGCAAATTCCTTCGGTTTTGTGTAACATTTTTACTCGGTAATTCGTAAATATAGTGAAAAAACTCAAAAATTGTTCTAAAATTAAAAATGTTTAATTTTTATGAAAAATTTAAAATTTTGTTTCCTTATTGTATTCTTGTACGTAAGTTTTGAAAACTTAGCTCAAGTACGTTTTATGAGTGGCAGTTGGCAGGAGGTATTGAATGAAGCTCAAAGACAAAACAAAATTATTATGGTAGATTTCTACACCACTTGGTGCGGCCCTTGCAAACTGATGACTAAAACTACTTTTGCCAATCCACGTGTAGGTGATTTTGCAGAAACTCATTTTGTAGCTTTCAAAGTAGATTGTGAAAAAGGAGAAGGCATACAATTAGCTCAAAAATATGAAGTTTTTAGTTACCCTACAATTGCTTTCTTTGACAAAAATGGCAATCTTTTAGGCAAAGAAATTGGTTATAAAAATGTAGAGGATTTTTTGGAAATTATGGAAAATTACCGAAAAAAATTTACAAAGTAAGGTTTTTATGATTTTTTGTTTGTAATTTGAGGCTTCGTTCAAAGTTCAAATTACAACTATGCAAGGTTTTACTATTCGTCGCGGAACACCCCAAGATATTCCCGCTCTTTTAGCACTTATCAAAGAATTAGCTGAGTACGAAAAAGCTCCTCAAGAAGTTATCAATACCGAGTCTAGTCTTTTGCAAGATGCCTTTGGCGAAAAGCCTCTGTTTTATTTTTGGCTTGCTTGGCAAAACGAAATACCTGTGGGTATGGCAGTAGTTTATTTTCGGTATTCTACTTGGAAAGGAAAATGTTTATACTTGGAGGATATTTACATCAAAGAAAATTATCGCAATTTAGGTATCGGTAAAGCCTTTTTTGAGTTGCTCTGTGATTTTGCCCGAAAAGAAAACTGCAAACGAATTTGTTGGCAAGTTTTGGAATGGAATAAGCCCGCCATTGACTTTTACACCAAAATCGGTGCAAAATTTGATGATGAATGGATAAATGGATTTTTAGAGGTAAATATTGAATAATCTTTTGTAAATTTCGGCATTTGACACCTTTCGGCTACGTTTAGAATACCGAAAAGTAAAGATTCAGAGTAAAAAAATTGATTTTCAACTCTAAACTATAAACATCAAAGTTTTTCTATGGAACCACTTTTGGAAACTACTAAATTTTTAGAAACCAAAATCATCTGCAAACCAAAAATTGCTATTATTCTTGGGACAGGTTTAGGCGAGCTTGTCAATCACGTGGAAATTTTGCAAACTATTCCGTATGGTAGTATTCCGAATTTTCCTATTTCTACGGTGGAAAGCCACAAAGGCAAACTTATCATCGGCAAACTTTCAGGTAAGGAAGTCCTGATAATGCAAGGACGTTTTCATTATTACGAAGGTTACACTATGGAACAAGTAACCTTTCCTGTACGTGTGATGAAAATGCTCGGTATTGAAACTTTGTTGGTATCTAATGCTTCGGGAGGTTTGCAAGAATATATGGAAGTCAGCGATTTATTGATTATTACCGACCATATCAATCTTTTGCCTGAAAATCCTTTACGAGGCAATCCTTATCCTAAACTGGGACCTATGTTTCCCGATATGAGTGAAGTATATGACCCAAAACTAATTGAAGAAGCTGAAAAAATTGCTCAACAAGCAGGAATACGTTATCACAAGGGCGTGTATGTAAGTGTACAAGGTCCTAACTTAGAAACCAAAGCCGAATATAAGTTTTTGCGTGTTATAGGTGGAGATGTAGTGGGCATGAGCACAGTGCCTGAAATAATTGTAGCCAAGCATCAAGGAATGAGATGTTTTGCTATTTCAGTCATTACCGATGTAGGACACGAAAATAAAATCCGAAAAGTAGAAATTTCAGATGTAATAGCTGCTGCTCATAAAGCTCAACCTGCTATGATACAAATTTTCAGCGAACTTGTAAAAGTATGCTAAAAATATGCGGTAGCTACCAATAGCTGTAAGCTACCGCAAATAATCATCTACCAATACTCACATAATAAAAGCCCATTTCTTTCATATCTTTGGGCTCGTAGAGATTTCTGCCGTCAAAGATAGCCTTGTTTTTGAGCAAAGAGGCAACCACCTCAAAATCAGGAGTACGAAATACAGGCCATTCGGTCATTATCAGGAGAGCATCGGAGTTAAGCAAAGCCCCATACGGACTTTCAGCATACTCAATTTTATCGCCTAAAAGTTGTTTTACATTGTTCATTGCCTCGGGGTCGTAAGCACGTACTTTTGCTCCCAGTTCCAAAAGCACACGAATATTGTCCAAAGCAGGTGCTTCACGAATATCATCGGTATAGGGCTTGAACGAAAGCCCCCACATAGCAATTTGCTTGCCCTGCAAACTTCCACCAAAATAATTTTTAAGCGGTTCAATAAGTTTAGTTTTTTGAGTGGCATTTACGCTCATTACTGCCTTCAAGATTTTGAAATCATAGTGATTTTCTTCGGCAGTTTTAGCAAGTGCTTGTACGTCTTTGGGAAAACAACTACCTCCATATCCTACCCCTGCAAACAAAAATCGCTTACCAATCCGTGAGTCTGCCCCTATTCCTCGCCGAATATCATCAACATTGGCTCCCACTCTTTCACAAAGATTAGCAATTTCGTTCATGAAGGTAATTTTGGTGGCTAAAAAGGCATTAGCGGCGTATTTGGTCATTTCAGCGGAACGCTCCGACATAAAAATAATCGGATTGCCTTGTCTGACAAAAGGTAAATACAACTGCTCCATAATTTTTTTAGCCTTCTCCGAGCTTGTACCAATCACAATTCTATCAGGCTTCATAAAGTCCTCTACGGCAACCCCTTCACGCAAAAATTCAGGATTAGAAACTACATCAAACTCGCAAGTAGCATTTTTAGCAATACGCTCACGTACCATTTCGGCAGTACCTACGGGAACGGTGCTTTTATCTACTACTACTACATAATTTTTAATAAGTTTGCCTAATTCATCGGCAACTCCCAAAATATACTTCAAATCTGCTGAACCATCTTCATCAGGAGGCGTGGGCAATGCCAAAAAGATAATTTTTGCTTCTTCAACGCCTTCGGCAAGGCTGGTAGTAAATTTGAGCCTACCTTGTGCAGTATTTCGGTTGAAAAGAATATCTAAACCTGGTTCATAAATCGGAATAACTCCCGCCTGCAACTTTTTTACTTTTTCTTCGTTGATATCTACACAAGTAACGGTATTACCCGTTTCGGCAAGGCAAGTGCCTGTAACTAAACCTACATAACCCGTTCCTACTACGGCTATTTTCATAATGTTTCGTTCTTTGGTTGAATTTTTTGTAAAATTGTCGCAAAAATAGGTTAATTTCACAAAAACTAAAAAGTTAGTGGAAAATTTATTGTATTTTGTTTCTTATTTAGGCTTGGTGTTGGTGCTTGTGCTGATTGCTTTTTATGCAGAACGTAAAATCGCTGCTTTCGTACAAGACCGCATGGGACCTACCGAAGTAGGCAAATTTGGTACGCTTCAACCTGTCGCAGACTTGCTCAAACTCTTACAAAAAGAAGATATTGTGCCTTTGCGTGCCGATAAAAAACTTTTTCTGCTTGCTCCTATGGTAATTTTTCCTGCTGTTTTTGCAGGAATGGCAGTTTTACCACTCACACACACTTGGCAGGCTTCAGCTTTGAATGTAGGTGTGTTTTTCTTGCTTGCCGTTGTTTCGCTTGATGTAGTAGGTTTGCTTATGGCAGGGTGGGCTTCTAACAACAAGTTTTCACTGCTGGGGGCTATGCGTTCAGTGGCACAAATAGTTTCGTATGAAGTACCTTTGGTACTTGCAGTATTGTGTGTTGTAGTGCTTTCGCAAAGTTTAGATTTGAAAGAAATTGTACTTTTGCAAAGTCTGCAAAGTCCTGAAAAAATCTACCTATTTGGCATTTCAGCTTGGGGTATTGAGGTTACACAAGTTGGGGGCTTTCTGACGTGGAATATTCTAAAAATGCCTTTGCTTTTTTTGGTGTATGTAATTTTTTTCATAGCTACACTTGCCGAGTGCAATCGTGCTCCTTTTGACCTGCCTGAAGGAGAATCAGAAATTATTGGAGGTTTTCATACGGAATATTCAGGATTTCGGTTTGCGATTTTCTTTTTGGCAGAATACACAATGATGATACTGGTGAGTATGCTGGGAATTATGCTGTTTTGGGGAGGTTGGTTAAGTCCTTTGCCGAATTTACCGAATTTGCCACTTGCCGAATGGACAAACGGCAATGCTTTTTGGGCTATTTTTTGGCTTTGTAGCAAAACCTTGATTGTGATTTTCTTGCAAATCATTGCCCGCTGGACTTACCCTCGTCTCCGCATTGACCAACTCACTTATTTAGCTTGGAAAGTGCTAACGCCTTTTGCATTGGTTTTACTGGTTCTTTGTGCTGTCTGGCGGGTTTTTACGTTCTGAAAAGATACTTTTAGGTTTATTTTTTGCCTTTTCTGCTTCGTAGGCTTTCATTTCCTCAATCTCTTCGGGAGTAGTATAAGCTACACGCAAACCCATTGAAAGTATGCCTTTGAGCGGATTATGACGCATGTACTGCTTAAAAACATATTTGTATTTACCTTTTTGCGTAAATTTGAAATTACGAAAAGCAGGAAGTTGATGTTCGCGGATGCCTCCTGTTCCTTCACCGTAAGGCTCACCTGTTTTCGGATTGAAAAGTGTAATGTCCATTAGCAGAGAGTCAATCTTTTTGTTATCGGGGTAGTGCATGTAATAAGTTACAAAAAGATTGTAATACGGATAGCTTATCTCATTGCGAACATTATAGTAAAGCGTGTAAGTTTTAGTAGTATCTTCAATTTCAAATTCAAAGGCAAGTGGCTTTTCATAATACCATTCACCATTTTTGAGGCTTTGGTTATCTTCAAAAACGGTATTGCTATCTTTGCAAGAGTACAAAAAGATAATCAATAACCCAAAAAATCTTAACAATCGTAACATTGCAAATTGTGAATTAAGCGAAAACAAGAACAAACATTGTACAATACAAGAATATACTCAAAAAATAATACTTTTGTCTTTGCGGACTAAAAATAAGACGAACATTTTGAATAAAGATACGATATTTGAACTTGTTTGGTATTTCTAACTTTTGTAAAATTCTTTTTTCACAACCTTTTTCAAAGTTAGACCTCAAAGTTCAAGAGTAATATAAAGCAGGCAAATTGTTTTTATTTTGATTTTGGCGTAGTTTTTCTTGTTTTTCCACCATAAACGGATAAATTACAAAGTAAAAAACTACCAAAGTCAAAGAACCCAAAATAATAAGCATTTTCAAAATAATATGCATATCAGCGTAGCGAGTAACGTAACTTTCAATAAAAGCCGCAAGTATAATGAAAGGAACAAGACTTAACATAATTTTACCACCTTTTTCTGCACCTCGCCGAAAAGACTCTCTACGAGAATAAGTTTGAGGGAAAAAAATGCTGTTCCCCATAATGATGCCCGCCCCACCTGCAAGCACAATAGACCAGATTTCTATCGTGCCGTGCAACCAAATAACACTTGCAGACTCCCAAAGCAAATTTTCCTTGTAAAAAAGTGTTTGGAACGTTCCTACCATTACTCCATTGACAAATAAAATATAAGCTGTACCAATAGAAAGGAATAAAAAAGCATAAATGCCCAAAATACTCGCAAAACCTCCCCAAACGAATGTCCAGAAGGCTACACGAATGTTATTGAAGGCTATTCGCACAAACATCAGCAGAGGCTCTTTTTTATTATACACTGCCATTGGAACGCCGTTTTTGATATTTCGGAGTGTCATATCTACGTAACTACTGCCCAGAATGCCACGAGCAAATTCATATTCCCCTGTATCGTTGAGTGTTGAAATGACTCCAATCGCACAGGAAAGTATAAAAATGGTAAAAGCCACCAACAGCTGCTTGCGTACCGAAGCCATAACCAATGGCACATCTCTTGTCCAGAATTGAGCAATTTGCCAGAAACGAATACTTTGATGCTTGTAGATAGTTTGATGTATGCGTGCCGTGAGCGTATTAAGATACTTGACTATAGGGCTATTGCTATAATGCGTGCGTGCATACGAGAGGTCATCGCAGAGTTCAATAAACAGTTCGCCCAATCTATCAGGGTGAATAGAACTTACATTGCGAGTTTCTTGCTCAATTGCTTCCCACTTTTTTTTGTTTTTACGTAAAAATAAACCTTCTTTCATTAAAGATTTTCAATTTTGCCCGCACTCAAAAAAAGTTGAAATTGCCAAATTTCAAAAATTTCTCGCAAATATACTTTGTATTGTTGTGAAAATCCTGTAACAGCAATATAGCCTTCATTGCGTAAGCGATTTTCGGCTTTGCCGTAAATTAGTCCCTGTTTTTGGGTAAGAAACAAATATGTTTCACCTGTTTGAACGTTGTACCAATTTTTCAAGTACGAACCGATACAAATAGATTTTTCCAAAGGAAAACTTTTATCCATTTCAAAGGCTCTGTATTCTTGATTTTTGGGCAAAAGACTAATCTGAATTTTAGGCAAATTTTCTATGAATTTTTTATCGGTGTAGTGAGCCAAATAATTGATGAGGTTATTTTGCTTGACAAAAGGAATATCGCCTTTGTCAGTTTCTGTAAAAAATTCAGTTTGATTTTCCTCGGAAAATAAGCCGTCATCAAGAGTTGGATAAAATTTTTCCCGAACTTCCTCGTATTTTTCTTCTCTGCGAATTTTTTTAGTTTCGGGTGTAACTTTTTCCTTCTCCAAAGCACGCCAGTCGCTTTTAGCTTCAATTTCAGATTTTTCAGTATGGATTTCTTCTTTATGCAAGACTTCTAAAATCTCTTCACTCAAAGGTTCATCAGTAGTGCTTTCTACACTGATAGCAACTTTTTCAGCAACTTTGATAGGGCTTATGTTCAGCGTGCTTATATCTACCGACATGAGTTGTTCAAGTGTAATTCCGAACATTTTACAGATTTGTGTCATTACGGCAAAATTGGGATTAGCTCTACCTTCCTCATAAGCCCCCAAAGAAGAACGTTTGATACCCAGAATTTGAGCAAACTCTTCTTGGGTGCAATCGCTAATATGACGTAAATGACGCAAGTTCTTGCTTAATTGACTCATACCTTGAACAAATTTTTCCAAATTAGCAAACTTTGAGCAAATATGAAAAGGAATTTTCAAAAAATGAAATAATCTTTGCACAAATACAAGGTTTTTTCTTAAAATTGTGCAAAAAACTTTAACTTTATATGAATAGCAGTTTATTTTTAGCTATCCTACATTTGATTATGACGCTGCTTTTAGCGGTGTTGGTTACGTTTGGTACTACAAGGCTTTTCATACGTGCCATTCGCCGAAAGTATCAAATTACACCGCAAAATACTGCTTTTGCGATTCTTTTGGCTTCGGTGATTTTTGCTGTGGGCTATATTCTTTCGGGATTGGTAGAGCCAATTTTCAAAATGGTTTCTATGGTGAAAATGATAGAAAAAAGTAGTACAGACGTATTTTTTAGCGTATTGAAATACAGTATCATTTTTATTGTGTTGGGCTTTGTATTATCTTTTGTGGTAGTACTTATGGGAATGTATTTATTTAATCTCGTCAATACAGAAATCAATGAATTGCAAGAAATTAGTGAAAATAATGTGGCTGTGGGCATTTTGGTGGGAGTAATTATCGTAGTGATTACACTCTTTGTAAGAGGGGCAATAATCTTTTTAGTAGAAAATCTTATCCCTTACCCCGAATTACCCATTAGAACGTAGTAAATTTTTAAGTTGGAAAGTTTTCAAATTGAATAAAATGACCAGAGATGAGTGTTTTGAATTAGGTAAAATTCTCAAAACTCACGCTCTTTATGGAGAGGTGAGTGTTTTTTTAGATGTAGATTATCCTGAAGATTACGAAAATTTACAGGAGGTTTGGGTAGAAATAGAAGAAGTGTTGCAAAGATTTGAGGTTGAGCAAGTTAGGCTTTTACCTAATAAGCCTCAAACAGCTTTGCTAAAACTCAAAAGCATTGATAGCATTGAGCAAGCCCAAGAAATTGTAGGTTTCAAACTTTTCTTACCGCTTTCATTCTTGCCCGAACTCGGTGAAAAGCAGTTTTATTTTCACGAAATTATCGGCTTTTTGGTTGTGGATAAGAATTTAGGTGAATTAGCACAAGTCCGTGATGTTTATACTACTTCACAAACAGCTCTGCTTGCAATAGATTACAAAAACAAAGAAGTACTCATTCCTATCAATGATGAAGTTATTTTGCAAGTAGATAGAAAAAATCAGAAATTGCACGTGGAACTGCCTAATGGGCTTTTGGAAGTGTACTTGTGAATTTATGATTATTCAATTTTCAAAGTAGCTTGATTTCGGTTATTTTGCCTGAATTGCCCTGAAAATACTTTTGCCTTTTTGTGTGGTAAGGCATAACAATACAAATAGCCGTCATACGAAGCTATGAGTAGTTCTAATTTTTTATCATTATCAATATCAGCCAGTAGGGGCGTACATTCTGAACCTGCGGGTAATTTGTAACGCTCTAATTTGCGAGTAGTTTCATCGTAGATAAGCAGTTCGCCTTTTTCGGTAGGAACAGCAAGTTGCCAATTCTTTTTGTGCGTGATTTGCCCAACTACTGCCGAAGCCGTTATCCGATTAGCAGGAAAGAAATTTTGTGCTTTACTGCTCAC
>JANWZC010000061.1 GCA_025054975.1 Raineya sp. | reverse complement strand
AATACAAACCTGGAATAATCAGCACACCGATAAGCGTACCCAAGAGCATTCCCCCCATAGCCGATGAACCAATAGTTCGGTTGCCGATAGCTCCTGCACCAGTGGCTCGTACCAAAGGTATCAGCCCTGCAATGAAGGCGAAAGAAGTCATCAGGATAGGACGAAAACGCACTTTTGCTCCTTCAATAGCAGCTTGCAAAATACTCGCTCCTTCTTGACGTTTCTGAACGGCAAATTCCACTATTAGCACGGCATTCTTACCCAGCAAGCCCACCAGCATTATCAAACCAATTTGAGCATAAATATCATTTGCTAATCCCATTAATTTCAGCATAGCAAATGAACCAAAAACCCCCACAGGCAAAGAAAATACCACCGCCAAAGGAATAATAAAACTTTCGTATTGCGAAGCCAAAACCAAATACACAAACACCAGCACCATCACGAATACATAAATTGCTTCATTACCTCGCCCTGCTTCATCATACGAAAGTCCTTCCCAAGCAATATCATAGCCTTGTGGCAAGGTTTCTTGGGCTACTTCTTGGATTGCCTTGATAGCATCACCAGTCGTATAGCCCGGAGCGGGTACGCCTCTGATAGCTGAAGAGGTATAAAGATTGAAACGCGTGATTTCGTTAGGTCCTTGGGTTTTGACAAGTTTCATAAAAGAGGAATAAGGCACCATATCGCCTTTGTCGTTTTTGATAAAAAGGTTTGTCAAATCCGAAGGAATTTTGCGGTATTCGGGAGAGGCTTGCGTATAAACCTTGAAAAAGTTTTGAAAGCGTGTAAAGCCCTGCTCGTAAGTGCTACCTATCAGGATATTAAGATTTTCCATAGCCTTGCCAATGGAAATGCCTTTCTGCATCGCTTGGGCATTATCAATTACGAGTTCGTATTGTGGGTAGTTGGCGGCATAGAAAGTGAAAAGCCCAGTAAGTTCTTTTCTTTTGCTCAAAGCCTCCATAAATTCCTTATTGACTTTATCAAATTCTTGGTAGTCAATTTCGGTGCTTTTATCCAACAGACGTAAAGAAAACCCATCAGACGAGCCATAACCAGGTACAGCAGGTGGTTCAAAAAATTCAATCACTGCTCCTAAATCTTTGGTTTTTTCTTCCAACTCCTCAATAATTTCCTTTACAGATTGTTTTCGTTCAGACCAATTCTTCAAATTGATAAGGCAAGTGCCTGCATTAGAGCCACGCCCTTCGGTAAGGATTTCGTAGCCAGCCAACGAAGTAACCGATTGTATGCCTTCTACTCCTTCGGCAATTTTTTGGAGTTGGCGAGAAACCTCGTTGGTACGCTCCAAAGTAGAACCCGGAGGCGTTTGGATAATGGCATAAATCATGCCTTGGTCTTCGTTGGGGATAAAACCCGCAGGCAGAGTTTTATTTACGGCAAAAATACCAAAGCCAAAAGCCACCAAAATTCCAAACGTAAGCAAACGCCGATTGACAATAAGACTGAGCAGGTGGGTATATTTGCCTGTAAGTTTTTCAAAATTTCGGTTGAACCAATCTATAAACTTCTGAACGGGTGTTTTTTTGTGTGAATGGCTATGAGGCTTCAAAATCATCGCACAAAGCACAGGCGTAAGCGTGAGAGCAATTAAACCCGAAAGCAAAATAGAACTTGCCATCGTGATAGAAAATTGCCTATAAAACATACCCACTGGACCCGTCATAAAGGTAATAGGCACAAATACCGCTGTCATTACCAAAGTAATCGCAATAATTGCCCCGCCAATTTCGCCCAAAACTCTTTTTACAGCTTGATATGGGGTAAGGTGTTCAGCCTCCATTTTAGCATGTACGGCTTCTACCACTACAATCGCATCATCAACTACAATCCCAATAGCAAGCACTAAGGCAAAAAGCGTAATAAGGTTGATAGTTAGTCCCAAAAATTTCATAAAAATAAACGCTCCTATTAGCGAAATTGGCACTGCAATAATAGGAATGAGTGTAGAACGCAAATCACCCAAGAACAAAAATACCACTATCGCAACCAAAATAAAGGCTTCTACCAAAGTATGTACTACTTGCTCTATGGAGGCATCTAAAAACTTGGATACATCATAACTGATTTCGTAGTGCATTCCCGGAGGAAAATCTTTTTTAAGTTCTTCTAATTTTACTTTTACGTGTTCAATTAGTTCGCTGGCGTTGGTGCCGAAGTTTTGTTTGAGTACAATAGAAGCCGAAGGATAGCCGTCTTTGTTGGAGTAAATATCAAAAAACTGACTGCCCAACTCCACTTTGGCAACATCTTTCAGGCGGAGTACTTCACCTTCGGCATTGGCACGAATAATGATATTTTCATATTCTTCGGGCTTGCTGAAACGACCTTTATACACCAGCACATATTCCAAAGATTGCACCTGTTTGCCTGAGCTCAAACCCAAGCGTCCGGGTCTTCCGATTACGCTTTGCTCATTGATAGCTTCCATTACTTCTTCCGTAGAAACCTTGTAAGCTCGCATACGGTCGGGTTTGAGCCAAATACGCATCGCATAATTGCGAGAACCTAAAATTTGAGCCCTACCCATACCCTTGATACGTTGCAGTTCGGGAATGATATGAACATTAGCGTAGTTGTAGAGAAACTTCTCGTCAGCGTTTTTGTCGGTGCTGTACAAATTCACATACATCAGCATACTGGGCTGAATAGGTGAGATGATTATACCTTCACGTTGTACAAGGGGAGGCAGGTTGTTGATTACTTGGTCGACACGTGTTTTTACATTCACAACGGCGGCATTAGGGTCTGTGCCAGGTTCAAAAACTACTTGAATAGTAGCTTCACCTGCACTGGTGGCATCAGAAATAATATACTGCATACCTTGCACACCATTGATAGCCCTTTCCAAAGGTATAAGCGTAGTATTGACAAGTACATCGGCACTAGCACCTGGATATGCCATAAATACCATTACACGTGGTGGGGCTATTTCGGGAAACTGCGAAACAGGAATGCTTTTCATAGAAATAAGCCCCAAAAATATGATAATCAATGAAATTGAAATAGCTAATACAGGTCTTTGAATAAATTTAGCAAACATAGCTTTCAGAATTTTTGTCCTTATTCGGCATGGATATGTTTCATTTCTTGCATAACTTCCTCAAAAGTCTGCAATTTGGTTTTGATGTGCTGTCCGTCTTTTACTTTTCGTAGTCCTTCAATCAGCACTCTATCCCCCTCTTGCAAGCCACTGGCAATAGCAAAGGCGTGAGGCATTTCTTGGGCAACTTTAATCTCACGAGCATGCACGGTGTTAGTTTTATCCACCACATACACAAATTTTTTCTCTAGCACCTCAAAAGTGGCTTTCTGAGGAATAAGCAATGCATTTTGAAGTTTTACAGGCATCAGGATATTGCCTGTTTCGCCGTGCCGTAAGATACTATTAGGATTGAGAAAAGTAGCACGAAAAGCAATATTACCTGTTTCATTATTGAAATCTGCTTCTATGGTTTCTACAAAACCTTTGTAATTGTAAGGGCGATTATTTGCCAAAATCAGTTGAACAGAATCTAATCTTTGATTTTTGTTCTGTGTAACAAAATCCAAGTATTCGGCTTCGGGAACATTGAAATACACCCACATACGGCTGTTGTCGGAAAGTGTGGTGAGCAATTCGCCTTCATCAAGCAAACTTCCCAACCGCACCATAAAACGCCCTACATAGCCATCAAAAGGAGCTCGGATTTCGGTAAAACTTAAATGAGTACGAGCCAGAGCAAGTTCGGCTTTGGCTTTTTCGTATTTGGCTTTGGCGAGAGCAAGTTCGTTAGGCGATACGATATTTTTATCTGCCAAATTTTGTGTATTTTTGAGTTCAATTTCTGCAAAATTGGCTTCGGCTAAGGCTTTTTTCGTTTCTGCTTGATACACCATCGGCATAATTTGGAAAAGTAGTTGTCCTTTTCGTACAAATTTTCCTTCATCTACGAAAATGTTTTGTAAATAGCCTTTTTCCAAAGCACGCAGTTCAATGTGCTGAATAGAGCGAATTTGACAAACATATTCTTTGAAAATAGTAGTATCTTTCTTGACTACTTTGGTAACCAAAAAGGTAGGTTCTTCTTTTTTGTGATGTGCCTCGTGATGGCAGGCAGTTTGCATCATTGCAAGTGCAATGAATGTGCAAAAAATAACAAGATTTTTCATAAAATTTATTGTTTTTAGGTACGAAAATTAGGTTCAGGTAAAAGGTTTAAGGATTTTTGCAAAGATTTTACCTTGCAAAGACACCATAAGACATTTTGTCAAAATCCTTTACGACATAAAGGATTAGCTAAAATGAAAAGCCATTCAAACCTAACTTTCGTAAAAGATGAGTTGATGATAAACAATGTAAAGCGGGCAAGCAGGAACACAGATAACTAATTGTTCCTTGAAGATGGGTTGCTCAACCCAGCCAAAAGCTAAAAATAGAGGTTTATTCTGTGGCTGAACATTGACAAAAATTGAGAATTTGTCGTTATCAGGAGATTTTTTGATTTTTTTACATTTGCCAAAATAGGCAATCTCTTCACTTTCTTCTCCGAACCCCTCTTTTTCAGTTTTGGTTTCTTCTTTTTCGGCTTCGGTAGTTTTTTCAAAGAACAGGGCAGAGTAATAATTCGGAGAGACACCTAAAAGGTAAGTAAAGACAAAGAGGAAAGAAAAACAAATAAATCGTTTTCCGAAGGTTGGTTCAATATGTTGGAGTATTTTTTGCATGGTGCTACAAATGTAGCTAATTCTCTTGAAATATGCAAGAAAAACCTTTTAAAGTTACTTACATCTCGAATAGTATCGCAAATTTTTTGCCAAAGTTTTCAAGCCCAAAGATTTTTTTTATTTTTGAGCGAAAATTTTGCCCGCCATGTACTCGCTTTTTCTTTCGCAAGCCCTGATTCTTGATAAAAACAGCCCATTTCATCAGCAAAAAAAAGATATTCTTGTTCAAAGTGGCATAATTCAGCAAATTGGAGACAAACTCCCAATTCCTGAAAATACGCAAGTCATTCAAAGTGAAAATTTGTGTGTAAGTATTGGTTTTGTAGATTTACGTTGCCACGTACCCGATTTAGGCTTTGAGTACAAAGAAACTCTGCAAACTGCTCGCCAAGCTGCCGCCCAAGGTGGTTTTACGCATATATGCGTGCTTCCGAATATGTTACCTGCATTAGATAGCAAAGATAGTGTGCAGTACGTTTTGCAAAATAACTCTTCCAATTTAGTACAAACTTTACCTATTGGAGCAGTTACGCTGAAAACCAAAGGAGAAGACCTCAGCGAAATGATTGACTTGCACCAGGCAGGAGCCGTGGCTTTTTCTGACGGCTTACAGCCTATCATCAATACCGATATTTTGCTCAAAACCCTCCTGTATCTGCAACCTTTGGGAGCTTTGCTTCTCCAACGCCCCGAAGATACCCTCCTCACCCGTTACGGACAAATGAATGAAGGAATTGTTGCCACACGTTTGGGCTTAAAAGGTATGCCTGCTCTTGCCGAAACCCTGATTATACAGCGAGATTTAGAAATTTTGCGTTATACAGGTGGTAAAATCCATTTTTCCTGCATTTCTTGTGCTAAATCCGTAGAATTGATACGCCAAGCCAAAGCCGAAAGATTAAACGTAACTTGCGATGTTTCGGCTTTGAATTTGTTTTTTACCGAAGAAGTTTTGCAAGAATTTGATACTAACTTCAAACTCAATCCTCCCTTGCGAACTCAAGCCGATAGAGAGGCTCTTTGGCAAGGCATTGCCGATGACACCATTGATGCCATTGTTTCCGACCACCAACCCCAAGATACCGAAAGTAAAATGTTAGAATTTGATTTGGCTCAATTTGGTGCTATTAACCTGCAAACAGCTTTTTTGGCATGCAATACGCAAAAAAATCAAGTTTCATTGGAAAAAATCATTGAAAAATTTGCTCAAAAACCCCGTGAAATTTTAGGTTTGCCCCAGCCTTCTATTCAAGTAAATGCTCCTGCTGATTTGTGCATTTTTGATAGCCAGCAAGAACAAATTTTTTCTGCTTCGCAAATTGTTTCTTTGTCCCAAAACTCACCTTTCGTAGGAGAGAAACTGAAAGGTAGAATTTTAGCAGTATGCAGAGGTGATTTCTGTAAAGTTTTCTAATTTTTAACAAAAATTCTTGAAAGAAACTGAAAAAAATTTCTAATTTCGCTTGCAAATTTTAACCCTTCCACCAAAAAACAATGAAAAGCTACTTAGACCTTATAGAACAGTCCTTTGAGTTTCCTACACCCGAATTCAAAGTAAAAAATAATGAACTTCTGTTCAACGGTGTGCCAATGATGGATATTATCCGTGAATATGGAACACCAATGAAAATCACTTATTTGCCCAAGATTACCGAGCATATTCAGTATTGCAAAGAACTATTTAACAACGCTATGAAAAAATATAAGTATGAGGGCGAATATGTGTATTGCTATTGCACCAAGTCTTCACATTTCAGTTTTGTATTAGAAGAAGCCTTAAAAAATGACATCCATATAGAAACTTCCTCTGCTTTTGACCTACCCATTGTCAAGGCTCTTTACAAAAAAAAGAAATTTACTAAAAAGCAGTTTGTCATTTGTAATGGCTACAAAAGACCACTTTACACCCAATACATCAACGAAATGCTTTCCGAAGGATTTCGGATAATTCCTGTATTGGATAATTTAGAAGAAATTGATGCTTACCACAATAATAAAGCCGAAGTAGTGGAGTTAGGCATACGAATTGCCGCCGACGAAGAACCAAATTTTGAGTTTTATACTTCACGTTTAGGGGTGCGTTATAGTGATGTTGTACCACTTTACAAAGAAAAAATCCGCAATAACCCCAAATTCAAACTCAAGATGCTTCATTTCTTTATCAATACAGGTATCAAAGACACCGCTTACTATTGGAGTGAACTAAGCCGTTTTATGTATAAATATTGCGAGTTGAAAAAAATGTGTCCCGAATTAGATACCGTAGATATAGGTGGTGGTTTTCCTATTCAACTTTCTTTGAACTTTCAGTACGACTACAAGTATATGGTAGAGCAAATCATTGAAAATATACAATGGATTTGCCAAAAAAATAATGTTCCTACACCTCATATTTTTACGGAATTTGGTTCTTTTACGGTGGGTGAAAGTGGAGCAGTGATTTATTCGGTCATTGGGCAGAAACTCCAAAACGATAAGGAACTTTGGTACATGATTGATGGTTCATTTATCACGCAACTGCCCGATGCTTGGGGTATCAATCAAAAATTCATCTTGCTTCCCATCAATAATTGGGATAAACCTTATCAAAAGGTGCATCTGGGCGGTTTGACCTGTGATAGCTTAGATTATTACAGCACCGAATCTAGCCTTTCCGAAGTATTCTTGCCTATCATAGAAAACGGCGATACCCAATATATTGGTTTTTTCCATACAGGAGCGTATCAGGAGTCGGTTGGAGGATATGGTGGCATTCAACATTGCTTAGTGCCTGCCCCCAAACATGTAATCATCAACCGCGATAAAAAAGGTAATATTAGTACACAACTTTTCGCCCCCGAACAAGATAGCGACTCTATGCTTAAAATTTTGGGATATAAGTGAGATTTGAAATTATAACTACACAAAAATGGTTTTGTAAATTTTACAAATATAAGACTTTGATTTTTAGTCAATTTCAATTTCTAAAAAATCAAAACCTCTGTTAGTTGAGTATAAAATTTTAAAGTTTAGAAAGTTAAAAATAACTTAACCTGTAAAATTCTGAAAAACATATATATATTTTTCGTTCATTTTCAAATTTTTGATTTTTTTGTTTATTTTGCAGAAAAAATTTGCTTTTTTCAGAAGCATTTATTTACTTTTTGAACCAAAAACAAAACGATGAAGTCTAAAAGTTACAAAATCTTTGCTTGGATTGCTACGGCTTTATTCATCTTATTATCGGGCAAATTATTCTATGATTTTTATGCTTTGGACGGGCAAATTGTGAAAGAAATGGGTATCATAGAAATCTCTAAAAAACGAACCTTGTCTAATATTATTCTTTTTCCTTTTGTAACTTTTGGAATTGCTTTTTTTATGGGTATTTTGGCTGTATTACTTACTAATATTGCAGGTACTACCCGCTATGCCGAAGGAATAACAATTGGAGAAATCAAAAATGACCAAGTTCCTGAAAAGAATATTCAAAAAGATACTCCCCAAAGCAATAAAGGTATAAGTCTTTCGGCTTTGGGAGAAATAAATAAGGTCTTGACTGAATACACGGGTGAAGAGCGTTTAGAACGAATTTTGAGCGTAGTATGTAAATACTTAGAAGCCGCCCAAGGGGCTATTTTTCTGCTTCGCAAAGAGGGGAGAAAAAAGTTTTTCACTTTTCAAGCAGGCTATGCTTATTATTTAGCTGAAAGTCAGAAATTAGAATATGAAGAAGGAGAAGGATTAGTAGGACAAGTAGGTAAAGACGGAGTTCCGATTTTGCTCAAAAGTGTTCCCGAAGGTTATATGAAAGTAATTTCAGGCTTGGGAGAAGCCTCACCTCGAAGTTTGTTGATAGTTCCTATTTTTGCTAAAAATGGTAAAGATATTATTGGCGTTTTTGAATTGGCTTCTTTTTCAGCTTTCACAGAATTGCAAAAAAGTTATGTGCAACAGGTTGCTTCCCTGCTAGTAGAGCAGTTGGAAGATAGTTTGATTATTACAGCTTAATTGGGTAGATTTTCAAAGTGTATTTTGTATGCGTAATGTATTCAAGAAATTCAAGATTGGAGCAAAAATTTCGCTCATCTTACTATTTGTAGTGCTTTTGGCGGTAGCTTCGGTAAGTTTTTTTGCTTACAATCAAAGTAAAAACTCCATTGAAGAACGCTACCTACAATCCTTGAATGGAGTAGCTGATTTGAAAGTTGAAAAAATTCAAACTTTCATTAACGAAATTAATGCCGCTGTAAAAGTGGGTAGTGAATTGAAACCAATTATAGACTTTCTGAAAAAGGCTGATAATCCTACCTCAACTAACGAAAAAAAAGAAGAGAAAAAAGCCGACCCCGATGAACTTATCAACGTTTTTGAGCAAGATTTACAACAATCAGAACCTACTCAACCCACTACTAATAATAACAAAACCGACACCCTTGCCACTACTCCCTCTACTGACTTTTCAATTAATGTTGAGTTGGAAAATGCTATTATTGCTGTACAATTTACTTACGAACTCAATAATATCTATCTTTTGGATAAAGAAGGGGTAGTCAAATATATTAGCCGTTCTACTCCAGAACAAACTCTTAATGAAAAATTCAAAACTCCCCCTATAGACCCTGCCATTGTAGTAAGAGGTAGAGACACCACCTATTTTAGTAAAGTTTCTCTCCAACAACTCGGTAAAGAAAAAAGAACTGTGTTCTGGGTGTCTGCTCCTATACGCGATAAAAACGTAACAGGCAGTCCTCTTATTGGTCAAATTATTTATGAAGTTGATATGGAGAAAGTCCAAAAACTTGTTTCTGATAGAGTAGGACTTGGCGAAACAGGACAAGTTTGGCTTCTGCAAGAACAAGATGGACGCTTCGTATATTTGAATAGCTTTAAGATGAAAAACAGAGAAATCAAATCTTTGGACAAAGCAGGAGAAAAAGAAGACCCCAATACACCTTATATTATTCGCAGAGCCTTAGACAAAAACGCTAAACACACAGAAGCTATTGATGAAGCTGACTATCTGGCGGTTTCGCGTTATATTCCTGGAGTAGAATGGGGAATGGTAGTGAAAAATGATAAATCCGAAATTTATGCCCCTGCGGTAGCTCTACTTCAAAGATTTTTGATTGCAGGAGCAGTGGTTATCTTGATAGCCGTAATTATCGGAGTGCTTTTCTCTCAACTACTCACTCGTCCGCTTGCTGTGTTACGTAGAACAATCGCTCTATTAGGTAGAGGCGAACTCCCACCTCCCGTAGTTATCAAAAGCCAAGATGAAATTGGTGAAATGACCGAACAAATCAATGCTTTGGTGCAAAACCTCAATAAAACAGCTCGGTTTGCACAAGACATAGGTTCGCAAAAATTTGATGTAGATTTCAAGCCATTAAGCGAAAAAGATATTCTTGGAAACGCGTTAATTAACGCTCGCGATAGCTTGATACGTTCTGCCGAAGAAGCCAATATCAACGCTTGGGTGAACGAACGTCTCAACGTTATCAACGACATTTTGCGTACTACTAACGACCTCAATGTCATGGCTGATAAAGTTTTAGCCTACATTGTACGTGAAGTAGGAGCAATTCAAGGGGCTTTTTACGTAGTAAAACGTGAAGAAAAACAAGCACAAGAAGAGGTCAAGGAAGAAGAACTTGTCATGATTGCCAGCTACGCCTACAACAAGAAAAAATATTTGAGTGCTTCTTTCAAAGTTTTCAAAAACCGATATGCAGAAGGTTTGGTAGGACAAGCCGCTATAGAAAAAGAACCTATCCGCAGAACTGAAATCCCTGATGATTACGTAACTATTACTTCGGGATTGCTTGGCGAAAAGAAACCTAAATTCTTACATATTTCTCCTTTCATCACTGCCGATACACGTGAAGTGTATGGGGTTTTGGAAATTGCCGCTTTGGAAGAAATTCCCAAAGGCTCCAAAGAAGATGAATTGCTCACACGTATCAGTGATAGTATTGCTCGTACCATTTTCAACATCAACGTTACGGAACGTACTCGCAAACTTTTGGATGAGCAAACTAAACTTTCTAATGACCTCAAAGCTAACCAAAAAGAACTGGAGAATAAAGCAAAAGAACTTGCTCTGAAAAACGAAGAAGTTGAAAAAGCCAACGCCGAACTCCAAGAGCAAATTGAAAAAGTAAACCAAGAACAACGTAAAACCCAAGCTCTTTTGGAAAATTCCTCAGAGGTTATCATTATCTACGATACCGATAAAACTATTCGTTATGCTTCGCCTTCGGTAAGAAGAATTTTGGGCTTTGAGGCAGAAGCCTTGCTTGGTACAAACGATTGGCACAACATTGAACAAGGTAAAGAAAACTTTGAACGGCTCTTCCAAGAATTATTAGATTACCCCGACGAAAGACACGCTGCCATTGAATATTTGTATCGAACAGAAAGCGGAAATGCAGTTTGGATGGAAGCCACAGGTAGCAACCTTATCCACGAACCTGCAATTCAAGGTATTGTAATCAATGCTCGCGACATTACGGCTCGTAAAATTGCCGAACGCGAGCAACGCCTTCGCGGTCAGATGCAAGCTCTCTCCGAAAACTCCGCCGACCTTATTTTACGTATGGACAAAGAAGGTACCGTGTACTACATAAACCCCGTGATTGAAAGCCTTACAGGACACCCCAAAGAAGAATTTTTACAGAAAAAAATTACCTCTGACTATATTCCACAAAAAGTATTAAATGCTTGGTTCAAACTTATAGAAACTTCTGTACGTAATATTTCTCGGGGCGAGGCAAAAGCCAGTGGTGTAGTGGATTTTGAGACCATTGAAGGACGCAAAATTATGAGCGTAAATGCCATTCCCGAAAGAAACGATATAGGTGAAATTGAAACTTTCCTACTTGTTTCTCACGATATTACCAAAAGTGAAGAAGACAAAGAAATTATTGCTGCCGCCAACAAGAAAATTACAGACTCTATCAATTATGCTAAACGTATTCAAAGTTCTATCCTCCCTGATACTGCTTTGCTACAAACTATTTTCCCCGACTCTTTCGTAATGTTCAAACCCAAAGATATTGTAAGTGGTGATTTCCCTTGGATTCTTAAAACCGAAAATGGGGTATTTGTTGCCGTAGTAGATTGCACAGGACACGGCGTTCCTGGTGCCTTGATTTCTTTGATTGGCTACTTCCTATTAAGCAATATTTTCAGCGTAGAAGAAAACAAAAAACTCAAACCAGGTGAAATTTTGGATATTTTGGACGAGTCTGTTGTTAGAACACTCCGACAAACCGAAGATGACGCTATCAGCAAAGATGGTATGGACGTTTCGCTCTGTAAAATCAATTTTGATACCAAAATACTGGAATACGCGGGTGCCCACAGACCACTTTATTATGTGGATACACATAAACCCGAAATTGAAGACCCTCTAGAAGAAATTAAAGGAGATAAAATGCCTGTGGGGGGTGGGCAGTATAAAAATAGAGGGGCTTTCACTAACCACGAACGCCCTTACCAAGAAGGCGACATGATGGTTATTTTCTCAGACGGCTTACCCGACCAATTCGGAGGCCCCGACAACCGCAAGTTTTCACCCAAACGTATCCGAGATATTATCAAAGCAAATCTCAATGCACCTATGATGACTCTCAATGATGCCCTTGAAAATGAACTAAAAATGTGGATGCGTTTAGATGACGAAAAAAATGCTATCAAACAAACTGATGATATTTTAGTAATAGGTATTCGTTTCTGAAAAAATGTTTAACCTTCAAAGTTTCCAAACCCTCAATTTGTACTCTTGATGAAACAAATTTTGTGAAAGTTTTTTGTTTTAAGAAAAATATTTATCTTTCAGCAAAATTTTCAAAAGACTACAAATAACCATCAAAAATACGAAAGTTATATGAAATATGTTTATGAACTGCACAAGACCATGATTGCCAATAACCTGATTTTGGTATATGAAGGGGAATTCACCCAAGATATTACTAAATCTATTTTGGCTATGGCAGAAAGAAATATGGACGCTATCGGCGAACTGGGTGGAGTAAAAAGAAAAGTATTTAGCGTAATGGTAGAGTGTTTGCAAAATATCGTAAAGCATTCTGAAGAACTTAACGAAAAAGATGAAGACGGCTTGAAAAACAATGCTATTTTCATGCTTGGCAAACAAATTAACGAATACATCGTTACATCAGGCAATCCTATCCGAAATAGTGCAATTCCTAATGTTCAGGCTAAGATTGATAGAGTAAATTCGCTGGATAAAGACGGCTTGAAAGAACTTTACAAAGAAATTATCAAAAATACTGAAATCTCTGAAAAAGGTGGAGCTGGTTTGGGCTTTGTAGATATGGCAAGAAAATCAGGTGAAAAGCTACATTATAGCTTTGAGCCTATCAATGATGAATATTCTTTTTTCGCCCTTAAAATAGTTGTACCTCGTGTAGAATGACGTTTTCTCCAAGTTAAACATACAAAAATTTGTAGTATAGTTATGGAAATCATCAACTTAGAAGGCACAGAAGAAACCCCCAAAGTAATTTTGGATAAAGATAATGGCATTTTTGAAATCTCCGGTCGCTCACTACCCGAAGATGTAAGAACCTTTTATCAACAAATTTTAGATTGGTTGGATAAATACGCCGCCGCTCCTAACCCTGAAACTAAATTCACCTTTAAGTTGGAATATTTTAATACCGCATCCTCTAAAATGATTTTAGATGTTCTTACCAAATTAGAAGGCATCAGTGGTGCCAAAGTAATTTGGTATCATCACGATGACGACGAGGATATGGAAGAAGCTGGTAAAGAGTTTCAGGATATTGTAGATGGGCTACCTTTTGAGTTCAAAACTTATTAAAACACCCCTTGCCTTACAGGCAAATAAACCTGTAAGGTTTTTTCTGAACTATTTATCGCTACTAAATTCATCCAACGCTTGCCGTAATTCTCTATTAATATGAGTGAAGCTGTACTTGAAGCCCTAAGCAAAGTTTTTGCAATTACTGTTCTCCAAGATGGTGGTGCAAGTCCCAAAGAAGATAATTTCGTTGCTGAATACTTTCAAGAAGTATTAGCCCAAGACTCTGTACCTATCTACATGGATAAGTACAAAGAATATTACCAAAAACTTTGGAATGATTTCGGGGCGAGAGTCAGTGAAAATGAAAAAGAAGTTCTGCCCAGCGAAGAAGAAACCCATACCAAAAAAGTAACAGACGAAGAAAGAGCATTCCAAAAATTCTCTGTAAAACTTGGCGGGCTATTCCGTAAAGAAATTGCCCCTGAAAAAGAAAGCAGATTAGTT
>JANWZC010000060.1 GCA_025054975.1 Raineya sp. | reverse complement strand
TTTGGAGAGGGGTCAGGGGTAAGGGCTACTCCCCCCTTTCTCTTTTGGAGAGGGGTCGGGGGTGAGGTTCAACTTTCCCCTCTTCTTTGGAGTGGGGGCTGGGGGGGTGAGGTTATTCAAAAACTTCTCTCTCTTCTCCAAAATCCTAAAAATCAAGCCTTAATTCGCGAAAATTTCCCCAAACCTTCCATTCCTCGCCGTAATACAGGTTATGCTTTGGATATTTTGCTAAATAGTTCGCTTTTTAATCCTGAAAGCAAAGAGCCTTTTAATCTTGCGAAATTAATTTGCGGTTCAGAGGGCACTTTAATGATTGTAACCGAAATTAAGGTAAATCTTACGGATTTACCGCCTGTTCATAAGGCTCTTGTGTGTGTGCATACGCATAGTATTGACGAGGCTTTACGTGCCAATCTGATAGCAGTGCAGTACAATCCTTCTGCTTCTGAACTTATTGACCATTACATTTTGGAATGTACCAAAACAAATCTCCAACAGCAACAAAATCGTTTTTTTGTGCAGGGGGATCCGCAAGCTATTTTAGCCATAGAACTCTTTGGTAATGACGAAAACGAATTACAATCCAAAATCTCTGCAATGGTTGCTCATTTGCAAAGAGAAAGTTTAGGCTATCATTTTCCTGTGGTTTATGGTGAGGATATTTCCAAGGTTTGGGCTTTGCGTAATGCAGGACTGGGGTTGCTTTCCAACATTCCTGGCGATGCAAAACCAGTTTGTTTTGTAGAGGATACAGCAGTTGATGTACATGATTTGCCTGAATACATCAGAGAGTTTAACGAAATTCTGAAAAAATACGGCAAATATTCGGTGCATTATGCACATGCAGGTACAGGCGAGTTGCATTTGCGACCTATTCTTAATCTCAAAGATGTAGAGGATAGAAAAATTTTTCGTGCTATTGCCCAAGAAACCGCTGAACTTGTCAAAAAATACAAGGGTTCGCTATCAGGCGAGCATGGCGACGGCAGAGTAAGAGGAGAGTTTATCAAAATGATGGTAGGAGAGGAGTGTTATGAACTGTTCCGCGAGGTAAAACGAATTTTTGACCCTGATAATATTCTCAATCCTAACAAAATTGTAGATACCTTGCCTATGGATACTGATTTACGTTACGAGGCAGGGCAAAAAACTCGTGAAATTTCAACGATTTTTAGTTTTGAGAAAGATAAAGGTATTTTGAGACTTGCTGAAAAATGCAATGGTTCAGGTGATTGCCGTAAAACTGAAATTACAGGCGGTACGATGTGTCCCAGTTATATGGCTACTCGCAATGAAAAAGATACTACTCGTGCAAGAGCCAACATCTTACGTGAAATTTTAACACATTCTACGAAAGAAAACCCATTTGATAGTGAGCAGATTAAGGAAGTAATGGATTTATGTTTGAGTTGTAAAGGTTGCAAAGCTGAATGTCCTTCTAATGTGGATGTAGGCAAAATGAAAGCCGAATTTTTACAACATTATTACGATGCCAAAGGTATGCCTTTCCGAACCAAGCTAATTGCCAATTTCACCAAGAGCAGTCAGTTAGCTTCTAAAATGCCTTGGCTCTACAATTTTGTAGTAACTAATCCTTTTACTTCCAAGATTTTCAAAAAAATTGCAGGTTTTGCCCCACATCGTTCTTTACCTACTTTACATAAATTCACCTTACGTCAATGGTTTGAAAAACGTAAAAAAAATTCTCCTTCTCTTTTGGGTAAAGCCGAAGCATTGGAGAAAGGGAAAGTAGGTAAGAGTATCAATTCCCCCTCTCCAAAGGAGAGGGGGTTAGGGAGTGAGGTTAAAGTCCTCCTATTTTGCGATGAGTTCACTAACTACAATGACGTTGAAATAGGCATCAAGACCATTGAACTTTTGGAGGCACTAGGGTACGAAGTGGAAATGCCTCTTTGTGAGGAAAGTGGTAGAACATATCTTTCCAAAGGGCTTTTGCGTAAGGCAAAACAAATTGCAGAAAAAAATATACGTATATTTAAAGATTTAGTTTCTGAAAAGGCGGTTCTTGTAGGTATTGAGCCTTCGGCGATACTTTCGTTCCGAGATGAATATTTGGATTTGGTGGATAAAAACTTACTGCCTGATGCTCAAAAAATTGCCCAATATACTTTTCTACTTGACGAATTTTTAGCCAACGAAATTGACAAAGGCAATATCCGAGCCGAACAATTCACTGAAGAATCTAAAATTCTCAAATTGCACGGGCATTGTCATCAAAAGGCACTTTCTAACTTGGTTTGTACGAAAAAAGTACTTTCTTTGCCCAAGAATTATCAAATGCATCTTATTCGTAGTGGTTGTTGTGGAATGGCAGGCAGTTTTGGTTATGAAAAAGAGCATTATGAGGTTTCAATGAAAATCGGAGAATTAGTGCTTTTCCCCGAAGTAAGAAAATATGATGAAAATACTTTGATTGTAGCTAATGGTACAAGTTGCCGACATCAAATCAAAGATGGAACAGGCAAAAAAGCTTATCACTTAGCAGAGATTATGTGGCAGGCTTTGAAAAGGTAAAAGTCTTGATAGTAGCTCAAAATATTGATAGCAGTAATATCTTTGATAAATACAAATTTGTAAAATATTATGGAAAATATGGATGTGCTTTCTTTGTAAGAAAAACGTAAAAATAAATTCTTTGAGCAGAGTAAGCATCAATCTTTCATAAACTTCAATCTACTAAACTTTGAGAGAAGTTCAACTCTAAAATTCAGCCTTATTTAGATTGATTTTACTTAAAAATTACGTTAATATTGTGCCGTATCTGCAAACAATTTGAATGAACAACATTTTTTTATAGTAAATAAAATTTGTTACAATTATGGCAGGTAATAGCACTCAAAAATTAAATCTGACACTTAAAGTTTGGAGACAAAAAAATAAGAATGACAAAGGTAGAATGGTGGAGTACAAGGTTACGGCTTCGCCTGATATGTCTTTCTTGGAAATGCTTGATGTATTAAATGAAGATCTAATCCGAAAAGGAGAAGATCCCATTGCATTTGACCACGATTGCCGTGAGGGTATTTGTGGAATGTGTAGTTTATTTATCAACGGACAACCTCATGGACCTAAACAAACTACTACTTGCCAACTGCATATGCGTAGTTTCAAAGACGGTGATACTATCTATGTTGAACCTTGGCGTGCTAAAGCTTTTCCTGTGATTAAAGACTTAGTAGTAGATAGAAGTGCTTTTGACCGCATTATTCAAGCTGGAGGCTATATTTCAGTAAATACAGGTGTAACCGTAGATGCTAATGAAATTCCTATTCCTAAACATGTTGCTAGTGAAGCTATGGATGCCGCTACTTGTATCGGTTGTGGGGCTTGTGTAGCTTCTTGCAAGAACGCCTCAGCTATGCTTTTTGTCGCTGCTAAAATTGCTCACTTAGGCTTATTACCACAAGGACAAGCCGAACGCAAACGTCGCGTACAAAAAATGATTGCCCAAATGGACGCCGAAGGCTTCGGTGCTTGCACTAATACAGGAGCTTGTGAAGCCCAATGCCCAAAAGGTATTTCGCTTCGTAATATAGCTCGTATGAACAGGGACTATTATGTTGCTAAACTTACCGCTGAAGAGGAATTAGTATAAAATAAATTGAAATTTCAATTTATTCAAATTTCCACCTGTTTTGTTGTACAATTTAATTGCTAGTTGAATTCATTTTTATTAGCGGAAAACTCAATATTATCAAATGCATCAAGTTGCAATGTAACTAAAAAAGTGCAAAAATAATTTGTGATTATTAAAATTTTATTTAACTTTGCACTCCCAAATGGTCGAATGGCCGAGTGGTTAGGCAGAGGTCTGCAAAACCTTTTACAGCGGTTCGAATCCGCTTTCGACCTCAAAACTCCCAAGAAATCTCTTGGGATTTTGTTTTTTTAGATAACAACATCTATTTGCTTTTCTGCATATTATGACATTTCAAGAGGCTACTAATTTTCTGTTGCAGAAATTACCTGTTTTTCAGAATATCGGTGGGAAAGCCTACAAAAGTGGTTTAGAGCGTATTCAAAGCCTTTGCGAAGTTCTGGGTAATCCGCATAAAAAATTTAAGTCTATTCACATTGCAGGCACAAATGGTAAAGGGAGCACCTCTCATTTTTTAGCCTCCATTTTGCAAGAAGCAGGTTACAAAGTAGGCTTGACAACCTCACCGCATCTAAAATCTTTCACAGAACGTATCAAAATCAATGGCAATGAAATTGAAAAAGAGATTTTAGCAGATTTTGTTGGAAAGTATCAGACTCTTATTGAAGAGACCCAAGCCTCTTTTTTTGAGGCAATGATTGCTCTTGCTTTTTGGTATTTTGCTGAAAAACAAGTAGATATTGCAGTTGTAGAAACAGGTATGGGAGGCAGATTAGATGCCACCAATATCCTTTTGCCCGAAATTTCTATCATCACGACCATAGGCTACGACCATCAGCAATGGCTTGGAGATACTTTGCCTAAAATAGCCTCTGAAAAAGCAGGAATTATCAAGCCCCATACGCCTGTAATTATCAGCGAAAAACAAACTGAAACCCAAGCCGTTTTTCTACAAAAAGCCCAACAAGAAAATGCCCCAATTTATTTTGCTCAAGACACTTTCATTTTGCTTGAAAGCCATTTAAGTATGCCGTATTTGCATCTGAATTACCAAAACACACAAAATAATGAACTAATAGCACTTCAATCGGCACTGCTTGGGAATTATCAGAAAAAAAATTTGATAGGCGTGTTGAAAGCCGTAGAAATCCTGCGTGAAAAGGGGTATGTAATTCCCTTACAAGCCGTTCAGACAGGAGTAAAGAATGTCCTGAAAAATACAGATTTGCGTGGTAGGTGGCAAATTTTACAAGAAAAGCCACTCATTATTGCCGATATTGCCCACAATGAACAAGGCGTTAGTGAAATTGTAGAACAAATCTCCCAAACACCTCACCGAAATTTGCATTTGGTCTTGGGTTTTGTGAGTGATAAAGATGTAACCAAGTTACTTTCACTTTTTCCGAAAAACGCTTTTTTTTACTTCTGTGAGCCTGCTATTCCGAGAGCTATGCCTGTGGAGCAGATTACTGAAATTGCTCAAAATCTCGGCTTACATTTTCAAGCCATTCCCAAAGTTTCCCAAGCCTATCAGGTAGCTTGCCAACAAGCCCAAACCGATGATTTAATTTTTGTGGGTGGAAGCACTTTTGTTGTGGCAGAGATTTGAAAAAATAACTCAGGTTAGGTATTTTTTGCTTAATTTTGCCTTAAAAGCTACCTGCAGAATGGAAAAAATTTTGATAGTAGAAGATGACTTTTCTCTTGCCGAAAGCCTTAAAAAACAACTTTCCGCAGAAGGCTATTTGGTAGAAAATGTATATGATGGGCTTTTGGCAGAAAAATTAGCTTTACGCCAACATTTTGACTGCATCATTTTAGACATCAATTTACCGAGCAAAAATGGTTATGAAGTTTGTAAAAGTCTGCGAAATCATCATATCAGTACGCCTATTCTAATGCTTACGGCTTTTGGAGAGTTGGAAGATAAATTAGAAGGTTTTGAGAGTGGTGTAGATGACTATTTGCCCAAACCTTTTTTTATCAAGGAGTTATTAGCTCGCTTAAAAGCCTTGCTAAAACGCAATTATCAGCGAAACGAGCCTAATTCCGAAATACTTGTGATAGAAGATTTGCAGATAGATGTCGGCAAGAAAAGTGTTCAACGTGGAAACGAAACTATTAAACTTACGGCTCGTGAATTCCAAATTCTAAGTATTTTGGCAGAAGCCCGTGGCAATCCTATCTCTAAAAAAGAACTTATCCAAAAAGTTTGGGGAACAAATACGGAAGTCAATACCAATACGATTGAAGTGTTTATCAATTCGCTTCGCAATAAAATTGATAAAAATTTTCCTACCAAACTCATTCACACTAAACTTGGCTTTGGCTATTATGTGGGTAAAAACGAATAAAATTACTAATCAAATTACTTTTACTTTTTCGCTTGTCTTTTTGGTAGTAATGGCAATCGCTTTGAGCCTGATTTATTACTTTTTTGCCACCTACCGCAAGCAAGAGTTTTACCAAAGACTGAAAGACAAAACCCTAACTACCTTTAAATTACTTGTTGAACAAAAAAATATTGACCAAGACCTTTTGCAAGTTTTAGACCGAAATACTATCAATAATCTTTATGACGAAAAACTTATTCTTTTCAATGACAAAGAAGAAGTTATCTACAATAGTGTGGATGATACTCCTATTTTGTTTCCTAAAAGTATCCTGAACGAATTGAAAAATGAAGATGATGAAATTGAATACGAGGAAGGGAAATATGAAGTCTTTGCACATCGTTTTTACGATAAAAATAAGGCTTATTTTGGCATTATCAAGGCGTATGACAAATATGGTAAAAGCAAACTTAACTTTTTAGGCTGGCTTTTGGTAAGTATCTATGTGGCTATTATTCTCATAACTTTTCTGCTTACGCGTTATGTAGCCAAGCAAATCACTGAGCCTATCACTATGCTCAGTAAAGAAATTGAAAAAATTGATTTTGAAAATTTACCTACGGCTCAAATTACTTTGCCACAAACAAATACGGAAATCTACCTTTTGGGGGCAAAATTCAAACAGCTTTTAGAACGCATACGTCAGAAGGTAGATTTTCAACGGCGATTTATTCAGCACGTCTCGCATGAGCTAAAAACTCCTATTGCCATTTTGGTTGCCCACCTGGAAGAGGCTCTACCACAATATCCACCATGTCAGCACGTATTGCAATATCAAGTTAATGGTTTGAAACAAATTAACGACATTATCAACACGCTTTTTCGTCTTGCTAAAAATCAGGAAAGTGAATACAAAGGACTTAGCCAAGTGCAAATAGATGAATTGATTTTTGAAAGTTTTGAGGAACTTACGAGCTTATATCCCGATGCCCAATTAGATTTTCATATTAGCGAAAATATCAAAGATACGGCTCAAATGACCCTGGTAGCAGATGCCTTAATGCTGAAAATAGCTTTCTACAACTTGCTCAAAAATGCTTATGAGTATTCAGATAGCCATAAAATATATGTAGAAATTGCCTATCACGAACCTTTGCTTGAAATTATTTTTGGCAATGACGGCAACACCCTTGACGAAAAAGCCCAAAAACAACTCTTTCAATACGTATTCAGAGGTGAAAATGGCAAACAAGTAACAGGTCTGGGGGTGGGACTTACCATTGTGCAACGTATCGTACAACTTCATCAAGGTAATATCAGGTACTTAGCTCGAACCGAGTACCCACAGAATGTTATGCTTGTACAAATACCCCGCCTGAATTAAGCATTTTTTTATGCTTATTAAGGTGTTATTAAGGTCATAGAGCCTAATTTTGGCTCTATGAAAACGCTATGCTATTTTTTACTCGGTACAATGGTTTTGGGCAAAGGTTTTGCCCAAGACACACTAAAAATAAATCCGCAAGAAGCTGAAAAACGATTTTTGGAAAAAAATCTGTTTTTGCTTGCCAAACAATACGATATTGAAGCGGCAGAGGCTCAAATTTTGCAAGCCAAGTTGTATCCTAATCCTACGTTCATAGCCAGCCTGAACCTGATTGACCCCGAAAATCAGCGTACTTTACACATAGGTAGTTCGGGACAAAAAGAGTTCAGTGTAGAACAACTTTTCATTTTGGGCGGCAAGCGTAAAAGTGAAATTACGTTGGCTCAAAAAAATAAGGAAATAGCCATTGCCGAACTTGCTGAACTGCTCCGTAACCTTAGATATCAACTCTTTCAAAGCTATTTTACCATTCATCAGCAAAATCTTGTAATCGCTAAATACAATGAACAAATACAGGTTTTAGACTCTATCATCAAGGCTTATGAGGTGCAAGTGCAGAAGGGAAATATACCCATGAAAGATGTTATTCGGCTCAAATCGGCGTACTTGAAAATTTACCAGGAACGTTCGGCTTTGCTTCAAGAGCAAATTCAACAAAACCAAACTTTGCAGATACTTTTACAAACTAATCAGGTGATATTACCTATCTTGAAGGAAAATTTGCCTAATCAGATGAATTTTTTACCTGCGTATCCTGAACTTGTGAGCCTTGCTTTGCAAAATCGGCAAGATTTGAAACTGGCACGTTTAGGCAAAGAAATTGCCACCATACGCGTGCGTCTGCAAAAACAACTCACCACGCCTGACCTTGCCCTGCAACTCGCTTACGACCAACGAGGTGGGGCTTTTCAGAATCAAATCAATGTAGGTTTTGCGTTGCCTTTGCCGTTGTGGAATAGAAATAAAGGAAATATTAAAATTGCTCAGGCAGAACAAAAAGCCTCCGAAATTCTTATTGAGCAAAAGCAAAAAGAAATAGAAACAGAAGTGCTTTGGGCTTGGCAAAGTATGCAAAGAAGCCTCAATGCCTATGAGCAAATGCAAAAAATTTTTTCCCAAGAGTATGAAATTGTATTTGAGGGTATCAAAAATAATTTCCGCAAGAAAAATATTGGCTTGATAGAGTTCGTAGATTTTTTTGAGTCTTACAATGAAGCCATAGTAGAATATCAGAAAGCTAAAATGCAAGTTTTGTTTGCGGCACTTTTCATCAATTTTGTTACCGCCTCCGATACCTATAAGTTTGAAAATTAAAATTGTATTTATATGAAAAAATATTTGTTTGTTTTGGTGATACTATTCAGCTTAGTAGCCTGCCAGAAAAGCGAAGTAACTGAAATGAAAGCCGCTTTTTCTATGAGCGACAAGATGTTGGAGCGTTGCCAATTTGCAGAAGTAAAAGTGGAGCCTGTTCGTAGCGAGCTAAAATTATTTGGTAAAGTAGCCGCCGACAATAACCGCATGGCTCACGTGTATCCTGTGGTAGGAGGGAGCGTGCTAAAAATCAATGTAGAATTGGGCGATTATGTAGAACAGGGACAAGTTTTGGCAGTGGTACGAAGCAGTGAAGTTGCCGATTTGCAAAAGCAACGCCTGGAAGCACAACTCAATATTGCCCTTGCCGAAAAAAACTTGCAAGTAATCAAAGACCTTTACGAAGGCAAACTTGCTTCGGATAAAGATTTGATTTCAGCCCAAAAAGAATTGGAAAAATCTCGTGCTGAATACAACCGAATAAACGAGGTGTATAGCATTTACGGACTGAAAGCAGGTTCTATCTACAACATCACTGCTCCTATGAGTGGCTTTATTGTGCAAAAAGATATTAACCAAAATGAACTTTTGCGTAGTGATAAAAGTGATGTGCTTTTTACGATTGCCCAGATAGATGAAATTTGGGTATTGGGCAATGTGAATGAATCTAACATCGCTCGTGTAAAGGTAGGTACGAAGGCTTTGGTAAATACGATTAGCTACCCCGACAGAGTATTTGAGGGCAAGGTAGATAAAATCTTCAATGCCATAGACCCCGAAACCAAAGCAATGAAAGTGCTTGTCAAAATTAAAAATACCGACCTTTTGCTCAAACCTGAAATGAGTGCTACCATTACCTTGCTGATTGACGAAAAAACTGAAATGACCGCTATACCTGCTTCTGCGGTTATTTTTGATAAAAATAAAACCTGGGTAATGGTATTCAAAGACCGCAATAATATTGAAACACGTCAGGTGGAAGTATATCGTCAAACAGGACAAGTGGCTTATATTGCTAAAGGTTTGCAGGTAGGTGAAAAAGTAATTTCCAAAGAAGCTCTATTCATTTACGATGCTCTCAACGACTAAAACCGATTTCCCTTTTTCAAATGTAGTTTTCTATGAATCGTTTTATCAGGCAAATTTTGGCTTTTTCGCTTAAAAACAGAACTTTTACATTTTTTTGGGTGGGTTTATTGGTAGTTGTGGGGTGGTTAAGTTTTTTGCACACACCCATAGAGGCTTTTCCTGATGTTACCAATACGCAAATTATCATTGTTACCCAGTGGAGTGGTCGGAGTGCCGAAGAAGTAGAACGTTTCGTAACCACGCCGATTGAAATAGCCATGAATGCCGTACAAAAGAAAACCAATGTCCGCAGTGTAACAATGTTTGGGCTTTCGGTGATAAAAATTATTTTTGATGATGATGTAGAAGATTTTTTTGCTCGCCAGCAGGTCAATAATCAACTGCGTACCGTAACCTTGCCCGATGGCGTAGAACCCGAAGTTCAACCTCCTTACGGACCCACAGGAGAGATTTTTCGCTACATCTTGGAAAGTCCTACCAAAGACACACGCGAGCTACTTACTATTCAGAATTGGGTGATAGATAGACAACTACGAGCCGTACCCGGTGTAGCTGATATTGTTGCTTTTGGTGGGCAAGAAAAAATTTATGAAATCACCTTAGACCCTGTACGACTACAAAAATATGACCTCACTCCTTTGCAAGTGTATGAGCAAGTCAGCAAAGCTAATTTGAACGTAGGCGGCGATATTATTGAAAAAAACGGACAGGCTTATGTAGTACGAGGCATCGGTTTGCTCAATACCATTGAAGACATTGAAAACACCATTGTGGCAGAGTTCAAGGATAATCCTGTTTTGGTGAAGAATGTAGCTACCGTAACCGAAAGTTCAGCTCCGAGAGTAGGGCAGGTAGGCTACAACGAAAAAAATGATGTAGTGGAGGGTATTGTGGTGATGCGTAAAAATGAAAATCCCAGTGAAGTGCTTGCACGCCTGAAAGCCAAAATAGAGGATTTGAATAAAAACGTTTTGCCTGCTGATGTCAAAATAAAAACCATTTACGACCGCGACAACCTAATGGAATACTGCACGCACACGGTTATGCACAATTTGGTAGAAGGGATTATTTTGGTTACGGTGATAGTGTTGATTTTTATGGCTGACTGGCGTACTACGCTGATTGTAACCTTGATTATTCCACTTTCTTTACTTTTTGCTTTTGCTTGCTTACGACTCAAAGGCATGAGTGCTAATTTAATTTCTTTGGGGGCAGTAGATTTTGGTATTATCATTGACGGAGCGGTGGTAATGGTAGAAGGGCTATTTGTTGGGCTACATCATTTGGCTCAGAAAAATGGCATGGAGCGTTTCAATAAACTTGCGAAACTTGGTTTCATAAAAAAACATGGTACACAACTTGCCAAAGCTGTTTTTTTCTCAAAACTTATCATCATTTCAGCACTTTTACCCATTTTTGCTTTTCAGAAGGTGGAAGGGAAAATGTTTTCGCCATTGGCTTATACGTTAGGTTTTGCTTTGCTGGGGGCTTTGTTATTTACGCTTACGCTTGTTCCTTTGCTTATTTCTATTCTTTTGCGTAAAAATGTTCGAGAAAAACACAATCGCTTTGTAGATTTTATCAATGCCCTAGTAGAAACACTTTTTCGCAAAACCTATCGCTACAAGAGGCTTTCTGTGATTTTTTCAGTACTTATTCTGCTCCTCACATTGCTTTCCACACACTGGATGGGAACAGAATTTTTGCCACAGCTCAACGAAGGGGCTTTGTGGGTTACGGCTGAAATGCCTATGAGTATTTCTTTGCAAGAAAGCGAAAAACTTACCCAACAACTTCGTAAAGAAATTCAATCTTTTGAAGAAGTGAGCAATGTGCTTTCGCAAATAGGTAGAAGCAATGACGGCACAGACCCCAATGGCTTTTATTTTGTGCAGTTTCAAGTGGATTTGAAGCCCAAAGAAACTTGGCAAAGAAAAATAAGTTTGGACGATTTGATTGAAGAAATGGATAAAAAACTTTCGCAATATCAAGGAATTCTGTATAGTTATTCGCAACCTATCATTGATAATGTCGCAGAAGCCGCCGCAGGTATTAAAGCCGCTAATGCTATTAAGATTTTTGGACAAAATTTGGAAAAACTGAATCAACTCGCTGATGAAGTCATTGAAAAAATCAAAGATGTAGAAGGCGTGAAAGATGTAGGTATTTTGAGAAACATCGGACAGCCCGAAATGAGCGTACATCTTGACGAACAGAAAATGGCTATCTATGGGGTGCAAAAATCTGACGCACAAGCTATTATTGAAATGGCTATCGGGGGCAAGACCGCCACACAGAAATACGAGGCTGATAGGAAATTTGATATTCGCTTGCGTTACAATTATGAGTATCGCAAAAATGAAGAAGATATTATGAACTTAATGATACCCACCACTCGTGAAACGAAAATACCTTTACGAGAAATTGCCACTTTGAGTCTTCATACGGGACCTGCTTTTATTTACCGAGACAATACTCAAAGGTTTATTGGGGTAAAATTTTCGGTACGTGGGCGTGATTTGGGTAGCACTATTGCCGAAGCTCAGGCTCGGCTCAAAAACCTTCAACTACCCAAAGGCTACCGAATAGAATGGACAGGCGAGTTTGAAAATCAAGTCCGAGCCACTAAAAGGTTAGGACAAATGATTCCTGTTAGTCTGATTGCTATTTTTGTGTTGCTTTTCGTATTGTTTGGCAATGTCAAAGACGCTCTATTAGTGCTTGCGAATGTACCCTTCGCTATGATTGGTGGTATTTTGGCTATTCATCTTACAGGTATCAACTTTGGCATTTCGGCAGGTGTGGGTTTCATTGCTCTTTTTGGTATTTGCGTGCAAAATGGTGTAATTCTCATTTCAGAATTTCAACAAAATTTCAAAACTACCTATTCTATTGATGAAGCTATTTTCAAAGCTGTAAAAGTACGTACTCGCCCAGTAGTAATGACCGCTCTAATGGCGGCTTTGGGATTGTTTCCCGCAGCTATTTCCACAGGTATAGGTTCGGAGTCGCAAAAACCTTTGGCTATTGTTATTATAGGAGGTTTGGTAACTGCTACCATTTTCACCTTACTGGTTTTTCCTATTTTTTACTATTGGTCAATCGGAAAAAATAAACGTAAAATAGCTGAAAACAGAGAACTTGATATGCAAAGCTCTCAGGAATAGAGGTTCTTAAAAGTCAGCTTTTACAGAGAAAATATGTGAATATAGCCCTGCATCACTGCTTACAACATCGGTGAGGGCGTAATCAATGGCAAAACGTTTAATCCTGAAACCTATGCCAAAATTGCTTTGAATACTATTGTAAGTAGAACCATCAAAATTTTTGATTTTTTGGAAATTCCCTATACCTGCTCGTAGAAAAACCAATTTTTTGTAGTCCATTTCTATGCCCAAAGCAGGAGAAAGCGATACAACATTAGTTGCTACAAGTGTATTACGTTTGCCGTCAAAAGTGGTTTGCAATTCCAAAGCAGGCAGTAAGCCAAACTTTTCCTTGATAAGAAAATAACGGCTCAAACCTATATTGAATTTAGGTACAGTGATTTCTACCGAATTTTGAGGAATAGGGTTATTGGTTTGAGCATAAATGGCATAAATAAGTGCCAAATTATGACTCCAAGCTGTAAAAGTACCTGTAACATCTCTTGCCATAGCCCCTATTTGCCATTTACCGAGTTTTATCATAGCTCCTGCGTCCAAGCCGAATCCCCAAGCTGTTGCAAAATCGCCCGCTTGTCGGTAAATAACTTTGAAATTGCCCCCTAATTGCAGATTTTTTACTTTGGGTAATCTTTTGGCATAGGAAACCTGAAAAGCATAATCGGCAGCAGAAAAAAATTGAACATTGTTGTAGTTCAACGCACCATTGGCGTCATAAATAAAGCGAGTGTCAGGAATATCATCAACTCCGAAACGAATGATAGTAAGTCCAATGTGGCTATTAGAATCTACGGGAGTAGCAAAGCCTGCATAATCGTACTGAGCAATGCCCGCAAAATATTCAGCATGCATCAGAGCGACTTGGTATTTGGGTTTGATATTGAGCAAACCTGCGGGATTCCAATAACCAGCCGTTACATCATCTACTAATGCCGTACTTGTGCCTGCCATGCCTAAGGCTCTTGCCCCTACGCCAATGTTTAGAAATTCGTTGCTGTACTTGGGTGCATATTGAGCCTGTACGCAGTTAGCTAACAAAATTGTGAAGGCAAGAAACTTTATTTTACAGATTTCCAAAAAAGAAATTTCCTGGTGCATTGGCATCTTGGCTAAAATGAAAATCGTAAAAATGTTGATAGACTTCTTCACGTGAAAGCACCCCATCGCCATTGAGGTC
>JANWZC010000005.1 GCA_025054975.1 Raineya sp. | reverse complement strand
AAAAAGCCAAACTTTCTTTTGTTGCTATTGATGAAGCTCACTGCATTTCAGAATGGGGACACGACTTCCGTCCTGAATATCGCAAGATTCGTGGCATTGTAGATAACTTAAACCAAAATCTGCCTATCATAGCACTTACAGCTACGGCTACTCCCAAAGTGCAACAAGATATTCAGCGAAATTTGCAAATGGAAGATGCCAAAGTCTTTATTTCCTCTTTCCATCGTCCTAATCTTTTCTATGAAGTAAAACCCAAAAGAGACCCCAAAAAACAATTGATACGTTTTATTAAACAACATAAAGGCGAATCGGGCATTGTATATTGTTTGAGCAGAAAAACCGTTGAAGAAATCGCTGAACTGCTTAATGTAAATGATATCAAGGCATTGCCCTATCATGCAGGCTTGGAGGCTGAGGTGAGAATGAAAAATCAAGATGCCTTCTTGAATGAAGATGTGGATGTGATTGTTGCCACGATTGCCTTTGGAATGGGCATTGATAAGCCTGATGTTCGTTTTGTAGTGCATTACGATGCCCCTAAATCTTTGGAAGGTTATTACCAAGAAACAGGTAGAGCAGGTAGAGACGGCTTACAAGGGCATTGTCTGATGCTTTTTGACAAAGAAGATATCTATAAACTTGAAAAATTCAGTAAAGATAAGACCGTTACCGAAAGAGACAATGCTCGTCATCTTTTGCAGGAAATCGCTGAATATGCAGAATGCTCAGTTTGCAGAGTAAAACAACTTCTGCATTACTTCGGAGAGGAGTTCAAAATGAATAATTGTGGGCAATGTGATAATTGTTCGCATCCTCATAAAAAATATGAAGCCGAAGAACAAGTGCTTTTAGCTTTGAAAGCTGTTAAACAAACAGGAGAGCGTTTCGGAGCAAAACACATTGCTGATGTGCTTATGGGGGTTGCTAATGATTATGTAAAAAGCTATCAACACAACAAATTAGAAGTATTTGGCAAAGGACAAGATTACCCTGATACCAATTGGCTTTCATTGCTTCGTCATATTCTCATTTTTGATTATCTCAAAAAAGATATTGATAACTATGGCGTGTTGAAACTTACTCCAAAAGGTGAGAAGTTTTTGAAAAATCCTCATGCCATTACGCTTACGAAAGATTACGATTTCAGTAACCCTGAAGAAAGTGAAGAATTAGAGCAAGAAACTACTCCACAAACTTCGGGCAAAGCGTATGATGAAGTTCTTTTTGACTTGCTCAAAAATCTTCGCAAACGTATCGCCAAAGAGAAAAATTTGCCTCCTTATGTAATTTTCCAAGACCCTTCTTTAGAAGAAATGGCAACGACTTACCCCACTACCGAAGAAGAACTTGCCAAAGTCAATGGGGTAGGTATGGGAAAAGTACAAAAATTTGGCAAACCTTTCTTAGAAGCGATTGTTAAATATGTGGAGGAAAACGAAATTGAAACAGCCTCTGATGTGGTAGTCAAATCCACCGTGAATAAATCTAAAACCAAGATTTTCATTATTCAGCAAATTGATAGAAAGGTGGATTTGGAAGAAATTGCCGAAGCCAAAGACCTTACTTTTGATGAACTTTTAAGTGAAATTGAGCATATCTGCGACTCAGGTACAAAACTCAATTTAGACTATTACATCAACCAGGTGATTGAAAAAGAACGACAGGAAGAACTGTACGAATACTTTATGAATAGTGAAAAAGATGATATTCAAGCTGCTATCCGAGAACTTGCCGCAGAAGATTTCACCGAAGAAGAAATACGACTCATGAGAATTAAGTTTATTTCAGAAGTAGGAAATTAGAGGTTTTTTATGGCAAGTTTGCAAGAATTAGCACTTTTTTTAGATACTCCTCTGTTTTTAGTACCTGAATACGAAGATAGCATTTCTGCTATGCTCAAAAATCCACAAGCAGAAATGCTTTTTATTTTTGCTTCCGAAGCCGATGCCCAAATTCAAAACAAACAGAAGAAAAGTGTTTTGAGTAGTATGATTGAAGCAGTAGCTCAAAAACAAACAAATCAACCTACTATTGCCGAGTTACCAAAAGAGATTTTAATTTTTCCTGAGAAAAAAATTATTTATTGGGATTTTGCAAATACTCAAATTCGGTATTTTTTTGTTTTCGGTGAAAATACTGCCCAGAATATAGGCTTGCAGATAGAAAAATATCAATGGCTCACTTGGAGAGGAGTGCAAACACTTGTAGCTCATACTTTGCAAGAAATTGAAAGCCAAAAAGGTTATAAAAATTTGATATGGCAAGCCTTGATGGAGGTCTTTCAGTAAATCTTGTAAAATTTCAGCATAAAATTTTGCAAAACTTGTTTTTTTAGCAAAGTTTTAAAAAATTGAAAATTTTGTATAAATTTGTCTTTCCCAAATTTTTTTCAGAAAGTTTATCTAAACGCAAAAGGTTTATGTTCAAAAAAACATTTACAATTTATTTATTAGGTGTTTCAGTGGCTTGCTTTGCCCAAAACGCAAAACAAGTGCAATGGATTAGAGAACACAGCAACACTGCTAAGTTGCAAGAGTTAGCACAAAAATTCAGAAATCAGGAAGTGCAGGCAAAAAAAGAAGCCTATGAACTTGCACGTAAGCAAGGATTGCCTATTTTCAAAACTCTTTCTGATGGTAGAATAGCGGAATTGCAGTATTTTGAGCATGGCGTACCTATTTATTTCGTAACTACCAGTAACTTGAATGCTGCTGCTACTACCAAAGCTTCAGATTTATGGACAGGAGGGGTTTTAGGGTTAAATGTAAATGGTCAGGGCATGATTGTGGGAGAATGGGACGGCGGAGCAGTCAGAGCCACTCACCAAGAATTAAACACAAGAGTAATTCAGCAAGATGGTGCCGCTTTCGCTGTAAATAGCAATACCAGCCACGCAACACACGTAGCAGGTACGCTTATAGCAAGTGGTGTGCAAAGTAATGCCAAAGGTATGGCTCATCAAGCAACATTATGGGCAAATGACTGGACTAGTGATTTGAGTGAAGCTACTTCTCAAGCTAATAATGGGCTTTTAATTTCCAATCATTCCTATGGATATAACGTTACCTCATTGCAGCAATGGCAGTTTGGCTATTATGATAGCAACTCTGCTAACTGGGACGAACTTTGTTTCAATGCTCCTTTTTATTTACCTTGTTTTGCTGCTGGTAACGACCGTAACAACAATCCCAATCCCAGTGCGGGTGGCTATGATTTAATTACAGGAAGAGGGCTTGCTAAAAATGTTCTTACTGTGGGGGCAGTGAATATTCAAACTAACTATACGGGACCTTCTTCGGTAGTGATGTCTAGTTTTAGCAACTGGGGACCTACCGATGACGGACGTATCAAACCTGATGTAGTAGGGGCTGGGGTAGGTATTTACTCTTCGGTTGCTGATAATGACAATGCCTATGCTACTTACAATGGTACTTCCATGGCTACTCCTAATGTGGCAGGTACGCTTATTCTCTTGCAACAACATTACAGAAATCTCAATGCAGGGCAGTTTATGCGTTCAGCTACGCTGAAAGCTCTTGTGATTCATACGGCAAACGAAGCAGGTAATGCCCCAGGACCTGACTATAGCTTTGGGTGGGGATTGGTGAATGCCAACAAAGCCGCACAAGTGATTTCTAATAGAGGTACTACTGCTTTCATTGAAGAAAGAACTTTGAATAATGGAACTTCGCAAACTTTTCAGATAACTGCTCAAAGTAGTTCTATTCCTTTGGAAATCACAATAGCTTGGACAGACCCCAAAGGTACGCCCGCTCCTGCAAATATTATAAATCCTCCTAACCTGATGTTAGTAAATGATTTGGATGTAAGAGTTTGGCGAAACAACACCGATTATCATTTCCCTTGGGTGCTTGACCCTGCTAATCCTTCTGCTCCTGCTACGCGTGGTGATAATTTTAGAGATAACGTTGAAAAAATTATCATTGATAATCCTGTGGCAGGTGCAACCTACTACATTCAGGTTTGCCACAAAGGAACATTACAAGGGGGTAGTCAGGCTTATTCAATGATAATTACAGGAGGAACAGGATTTGCAATAGCTACGGCAACTCCTCCGCCTTTAGTATTTGCTAAATTTACACAAAGCAAAACTGAAGGAAAAAATGGGGAAATAGTAAGTTTTACAGATGCCTCGTCGGTGTTTTCTTGTGGTTCGCCTGCCATTACTACCTGGAATTGGAACTTTGATGTTAATGGGGTAGGAGGAGCTTCCCCTGCTACATTTAGCGGCAAAAACCCTCCTATGGTAACCTTTGCTAAATCTGAAAATTATTTAGTAAGACTTACCGTAAGTAATGGTACAAATACCGATGTCTTTACGTCTAATGTAAATATTGGCTTGGCTAACCCAACCAATCTACAAATAACGAATTTGCTTAATAATGGCACTCATAACTACGTTATCAATCAAACGGATTTAGCTTGGCAAGATAATTCCGATGAAACTAATTTTGAAGTCCAACGCCGTCTGAACGAAGTTGGTAATCCTTTTACTACCATTGCCACTTTGCCCGCTAATACTACCACTTACTCAGATAATACCATTGAAGACTCTAAAAATTATGTGTATCGCGTCAGGGCTATCAAAGGTTCTTTAACGCCTGCTCCTTCTAATGTAGTGTCTATATTAACCGTAAGTTTTATTACCAATTTGAGCGAAGAACTTAATCGAAACGTGCAACTCTATCCCAATCCCGCTACTACTGAAATTCAATTGGAGTTAGGGAGTGGAGATAAAATTCAGCATGTAACGATTTTCAATCAGTTGGGGCAAAAGGTTATGCAGGTTGCCTATACTAATGAGCCAATTCAGGTGAGCCATTTGCCCAAAGGAATATACTTAGTAGAAATTCAAACGCAACAACAAAGAAAAGTTACGAAAAAATTAGTGTTACACTAAAAAAATTAGAGACGTCAATAGAGCGTCTCTAATTTTTTATTGAGGTAAACTGCATTAAACTTTTTCTACTACCATAGCAGAAGCTCCACCTCCGCCGTTGCAGATAGCTACCATACCACGTTTTTTGTCTTTTTGATGTAAGGCATTGATAAGCGTAGTAACAATTCTGGCTCCTGAGGCTCCCAGAGGGTGTCCGAGGGCTACTGCACCACCCATGACATTAGTTTTCTCCAAAGGAACTTCTAATACCTTGTTGAAAGCCAGTGTAACCACTGCAAAAGCCTCATTTACTTCAAAGAGGTCAATTTCATTGAGAGAAACACCTGCATTTTTAGCAGCGATAGGAGCGGCTTTGGTAGGAGCAGTAGTAAACCAAGCGGGTTCTTGTTGAGCATCAGCGAAGGCTACAATTTTGGCAATTGGTTTTACACCTAATTTTTCAGCTTTTTCCTTGCTCATTAGCACCAAAGCAGCAGCACCATCATTGATTTTAGAAGCATTAGCAGCCGTAACCGTACCATCAGGAGTAAAGGCTGGCTTCAGAGTGGGGATTTTATCAAAGATTACATTTTTGTACTCTTCGTCTTCGGTAAGTAAGACTGGGTCGCCTTTTTTTTGTGGAATTTCAATAGGAATAATTTCATTTTTGAAAGCCCCGTTTTTAGTATGTTCTGCGGCAAGTTCGTAAGAGCGAACAGCAAATTCATCTTGCTGCTGGCGAGAAATATCATACTTTTTAGCAGTGGCATCGGCATATACGCCCATAGCCTTTTTGTCATATACATCTTCTAATCCATCGCGTACTAAGCCGTCCAAAAATTCGCCATTGCCGTAACGATACCCAAAACGAGCCTTCGGAACATAGAACGGAATGTTAGTCATACTTTCCATGCCACCTGCTACAATTACATCAGCTAACCCCAACATAATACTTTGAGCCGCTAGCATGATAGCCTTCGTTCCCGAAGCACATACTTTATTGACGGTAGTAGAAGGAATATCATAGCCTAAACCTGCATAAATAGCGGCTTGTGTAGCAGGAGCCTGACCTAAATTCGCAGAAACTACGTTGCCCATGTATACTTCTTGAACTTCTTTGGGGTCTATGCCTGCTTTTTCAATAGCCCCCTTGATGGCAAAACCTCCTAATTGCGTTGCCGAAAAAGGAGATAATACGCCTCCGAAACTTCCAATAGGCGTCCTAACTGCTGAAATTACATATACTTCTTTCATTGGGTTAAGGGTTTAATGGTTTTCAAAATTAAAAATTTTACAAATTAGCAAGTATTTTTATTCAATTTTTTCCTTACTATTTGAAATTTTTATCAAACCATTCGTCCATAGATACTGCTTTTTGTTCATTTCTTACAGTTTCACCAATTTTTTTCTGTGCTTCTCGGATAGTCTTTGTGATGAGCTTGTGAGAAAAACTTTCAGTTTCTTTTGCTCCTATTTTGCGAAATAACTCTAAAACTTTATCACCTGAAAACTTTTTTAAGATGGGTTCTTCAAAACTTGTGTAAGCAAGCACTTTGGCTTTGAGACTAATATCGCCAATTTTTTTAAGATTTCATTTTCTTCATAGGCGATAGGATAATGTTCAGCGAAAAATACGGCTATTTCCTTGCCGGCAAATTAAATTCTTTTTTCAGATAACTGCTTAAATGCCGAAATTCATTTGCCGAGAAAATTAAAATTTTAGTTGGGTCTTTCAAATTTTTGGCACTCTGTACCCACGCATAAGGCTTTTGGAGATTTTGCAAAATCGTTTGCAAGGTAGTAAAAGTTCGCTCAAAAAAATAAATCACCCAAGTAGGTTTGTTTTCAGCGGCTTTTTGTAAATCTTGGCTAAGTGCTGTCCATTTAGCCTCTTGATTTATCCAGACGGAGTCTTCTATACGAACAAGTGGTAAATCCCTTTTGCCAAATAGCGAAAACATAACGAGTCTAAGGGGTAGAGGTTGAATGTTTCAAGTTTAGTGTTTGAGTTTAGGAGTGATGATGATTTTAGTGAGATAACAAACAAATATACTTCAACTCGCCGCTTTATACTCTATACTTTGCCTTTCGGTAATCTCAGGGAGCATTGTTATACCCTGTACTCTGTACTCACTACTTTGTACTCTGCACTCTGTACCCACTATTCTGTACTCACTACTCTGTACTCTATACTCACTACTCTGTACCCACTACTCACTACTATTTTTTTGTGCTTTTTTGAGTGTAAAGTACACGGTAGTACCTTTGCCGAGTTCGCTATCAATATACAATTTACCTCCATTTTTTTGGATAAAATCTTTGCACATCATTAAGCCAAAACCAGAACCTTTTTCTTTTTTTGTACCAAGCATAGAGACGTGAATTTCAGGTTGAAAGATTTTTTCTAAAAGTTCTTGGCTGATGCCTACTCCTGTATCGCTGATACTTATCATGTATTTATCTTTGCCGCGATTTTGCACAAAAATTTCTACTTTACCGCCTTCGTGAGTAAATTTAATAGCATTGGAAAGCAAATTACGTAAGGTGAAATTTATCATATCTTTGTCGGCATCTACAAAGAAGTCTGCTTTGGCATGATTGAAAATTTTAATACGCTTGCTTTCAGCCATAGGAGAAAATTGAGCAATTACTTGTTCTATCAAGGTACTGAGATTGAAATGGTTAGGGTTGAAATCTAATTCATCGGTTTGCAGTTGAGACCATTGTACTAATGAAGTTATCATCACCGAAATTTTATCAAAAGCCACATACATATCATGAGCTACTGCTGAAAGTTCTTGCTGACTGAAAGTGTCGGGGTGATGTTGCATAAGGCTTAAAAAACCTTTTAATGAATTAAGTGGGCTTTTAAGGTCTTGAGTAATAGTGTTGAACAAAGTTTCTTTGATAGCGGCAAGTTTTTCAAGGCGTTTTTCGGAGTCTTCTAATTGTTTATTGACTTCTTGTAAAAATTGATTACTTTCTAAAAGTAGGCGAGCATTTTCTTTAATTTCGTGGAACTGCATTTGAATACGTTTCATCATAAGGTTGAAGTCGTCAGTAAGTTGTCCGATTTCATCGTTGGTATATTTGCGGGCTGGTTTCAGGTCTTCTGAAAAGTTCATTTCAATGGCTTTATGCATAGCTCTCGACAACTCTGTTACAGGGATAGTAATAAAAAACGAAAGGAAATAACTAAATGTCAAACTCACCACTACTACTATTAGCAAAGTAATTACGAAGATATTTTGGAATTGCCCTCGCATACTTTTTACTTTATTTTCTACGATACGGCTAATATTTTCTATTTTCTTGATAGCCATATCACTACTTTCTCGCATTTTTTGGTAGATGCCATCTTTGCTATTTTTGAATAAATTCAGTTCTTTATCTAAAGTTGCAATTTGAATAAATTTTTGCTGGTATTTTTCCAATAAATCTCTGCTTTCAGTATGAGTAGTACTTTGAATAGCTTCTTGAATGGCATTATGAAAATCAGTGAAACTCGCAGAATCTTTTCTCATCAAGTAATCTTTTTCAAAACTTTTTAGCGTGTAAAGCACTACAAGGGAAACCTGATTTTTCTCTTCTAATTGGGTAGTAATTTTATGTAGCTCGTTTTCAAGACCGAAATTTTTGTTACCTTTCTGAAAAGTTTTTGCTATAAAACTCTTGAAAGCAGCTTCATATTCTTTCAAATCTTTTTGTAGCTCTTGCAAACGATTATCCACACCGAACTCTTGAATTTCTTTATTTTGGATTAGCTTACTGATACGCGTTCGTAAATCTTGTAAGATAGCTCTATTTCTTTTTTGATTTTCGCTTATACCCGTTTGAAAGAATTTATCTTGTAGGCTTTCTTTCTCAATGAAATTATTTTCATTTTTTACCAATTTGAGAATATCTGTGGTAATTTCTTCTATTTCATTGGTGATTTCATGAATTTCATCTCTTTTGGCATAAAACCAAAAACTCATGATTGCTACAAAAACAATGATGAGCGTAAAAGTAAAAAAAGCAATAAATAATTTACGTCTGAGTTTGGTATTATTGATTAAATTGAAAAGCATAGATAATTTTGTAGCTTGCCGTAAAGTTAGTTTTTTCTAGTAAATAACCCAAAAATAGTAAAATTTTGGATTATGGTTTAGGTTGTACTCCAAAATGTATGATGAATATTGGGCGAAACAAATAATGAGATTTTATTTTTGCGTTAATCAAAAGAACGAATAAAAGTGAATTACTTTCATTGTTTTGATATAAAGGTAGCAAAAAATAGTTGTAGAAAAGACTAATTATAACGTGAATTATGCAACTCAATCTTAGATAAGTACAATACGGACTTAATCATTTTTACAATTACTTCAAACATTCTTCATAAATAACTGCGTATCATTTAACTAACAACTCACGTTGTAAAGAAGGTGAATTGCTTAAAATGAAATTTTTTAACCTCACTCCCTTGCCTCCTCTCCAAAGGAGAAGGGGACTCACTTGCTCCCAAACTATCAACGTTAGTAACTTGAATTATGTAGCCAAATCTTAGATTAGATAAGTACAATATACATTCGATCATTTTTACAATTATCACAAATTTTTCTTAAATATTTGTATATCAGTAATTTAACTAATAACTTACGTTAATCATAAAGCCTTTTGTGTAAGGTTTGTTAAGAACTGCGGCAAGCAATTTTGAAAGTATTCGTAATATTGTGTAACTGAAATATTATTCTTACAATCCGTAATTCTATGAACTTACCTATTATCAAAAAACTGCTCTATGAAAAGGCTATCAATCGGGCTTTTTTTACAATATGGGGTATTGCTATTCAAGAGTTTAAGATGAGTTTTACCCAGTTTTTTACTTTTCGCTCACCGATTTTATCTTTTTTGAGAGTATTAAAGTATCTTTTTCTTTCGCTGAATCGGCTTAGTTTCGGACGTTCAGCCCGATTGAGCTATGCCTTTAAGGGCGAAGATAGGCTGATTGAAAGCATTTTGAAACCCCGCATCACCAAAACAGGTTTTTATGTAGAAGTTGGATGCAATCACCCAACTTTTATCTCAAACTCTTTTTTATTTTACAGGAGAGGTTGGCGAGGCATTTGCATAGATGCCAACGAAAGACTTATCGCTAAGTATCAGTACCAACGACCCAAAGATAAAGCAGTATGTGCTTTTGTTTCAAATAGCCTATTGCCCGTCGAATTTGTAGAATTTACTAACGATGTACTTTCGTCTTCAGATAAAGCGTATATCCAACAATGCTTACAGCAGGGAAATCGTATTGCTTCAAAAAAAATCATGCAACCACGTAGTCTCACAGAAATCCTAGATGAACAGCAATGTCCCAAAAATTTTGATTTTTTGTCAATAGATGTTGAAGAGCATGATTACCAAGTACTACTTTCATTAGACCTTGAACGCTACCAACCTCGACTCATCATAGTAGAGGCAGAAGATTTTAACCCAGAAAAACCTGAACAACACCCAATTTTTAATCTTCTTAAAAGCAACAATTATCGCTTGGAAGGTTACATACTTACTAACCTATACTTTACAAAATTGAATCAGCAGAAAGAAGTGTAACTGATTAAAAGCATTTCCTTGTTTTGTATTGGTTTAGAATGTAATTAGGTGAATTCTATACCAAAAATTCTACGGAAACAGAGACTTATATATTGTGATAGATGGCTTTGGATTGTGTTGTCAAATGTGCATGATGCAAAATTTTTTGTAAAAAATCGTGGTAAAGAGAAGTATTGAGTCAGTAGGTTTTAGCACAGAAATTACTACTATTATGCATTCTAAACTACGACCAAATTTTGTAAAAATCTTTCATTCAGATAGATTGAATTTTTTTGAAATTTTTTATTATTGTCAAAACTCTGAAAGGTGGAAAAGTTTTTTTTCAGAAATAGATTACAGAGGTTGTTTATTGCAGTGGGAATGCTCTTGATAAGTTTTTCAGCGGGCATTTTAGGTTTTATGTGGATTGAAGATTATACTTTTTTTGACGCTCTGTATATGTGTGTAATAACTATTTCTACGATAGGTTATCAAGAAATTCATCCTCTTTCCACTGCGGGCAGAACTTTCAATATTTTTTACATTTTGCTTAATTTGGCTCTGTTTGCCTTTGTAATTTCCACACTCACAGCTTATTTGTTTGAAGGTGAATTACAACGAATACTGAAACGTTATCGGACGCAAAAAATCATCAAGAAAATGAAAAATCATATTATTGTTTGCGGATATGGACGAAATGGCTATAATGTATGCCGTGAATTAGACCGCCTCAAAATGCCTTATGTTTTGATTGAAAAAGTAGAGTCGCATTTGCAAAATTTTCAAGTAGATAAGCATAAACAAGTAATTGTAGGAGATGCCACTCACGAAGAGATTCTCTTAGAAGCAAACATCAAAGACGCAAAGGCATTGATTATTGCTTTGCCCAACGATGCTACTAATATTTTCATTACGCTTACGGCACGCGAATTGAATCCCGATATTTTTATCATTTCTCGTTATTCAGACCCTCTTTCCGAAAAAAAAATGTACCGAGCAGGAGCTAACAAAGTTGTTATGCCCGAGGCTCTTGGGGGTATCCACATGGCTCAATTAGTAGTGAAACCCTATATTGTGGAATTTATGGATTTGATTAGCGGGCTGGATGAAATGAAACTCAAATTAGATGAAATACGCTTCACACAAATGAGACCTGAAAGCAGGCATCTTTCTATTAAAGATCTACAAAATGACCACGAATGTGAGGTGAATATTATTGCTTTCAAAGATAAAAATAAAGGCTTTATCCTCAATCCTAAAAGTGATACACAACTTTCCGAAGATAAAGTTTTGATAATTCTAGGAACAGAAGAGGCTATCAAACGTTTTAAGCAAAAATATTTAAATGGTACAGAGTAGTGAGTACAGAGGTAGTACAGAGTAATGAGTACAAAGTAATGAGTATAATACGCTCCCTGAGCGAAGCCGAAGGGAGTATAAATAGCCCTCAACGTAAAACCTTTCAATTTTGAACCTTAAACCTAAACTCTCAACTTTGAACTTCCAAACCTCAACCTAAACAACTTTTTCCAAGTACCTTTCAAACGATTGTATTTGAGAGTAGAGGGTAAGGCTTTCCACCAATATTTATTGATTTCTACGGCAAAAGAGGGTTGCATGTAGCAGTTAATTACACAGCCTTCGCAGGCAGGCAAACGTCCTTCCAAAGCAATGAGTTGTTGGGCTTTCTTGCTTTGATAAATCTGCAACAAATTATTTTCAATTTGAATTTCCTCTATTCCCAAATGATAGCAAGGCAAAACTAATGTATTGAAGGGAGAAATTACAATGGTAGAACTTCCTGCTCGGCATACGGATTTTTCTATATGATTGCCACCATCTTTGCGAAGCCATATAAATGCCTCGTTCAGATACACATTAGGCTTTTTTGCCCAAGTGAGCAGATAGTCTAAATGCTCATTTTCTAATTTTTTTCCTATTCGTACTTGGTTGTATTCAAAAACAGGATTGAGAATAAGTACTAAGTTGTTGGGTAGGCAAATTTCTTTCCAAATGGTTTCAATGTGATGTAAGTTATGCTGAAAAGCAGTGAAAAGAATATCAGGTCTTTCACCGAGATTTCGGGCAATTTCAATAGATTTCATCACAAAATCAAAGCAAGCAACTCCTCGCATTGCATTGTGTTCGTGGGCAAGGGGAGAGTCTAATGAAAAATGAAGCATATCCACTTTGCCACGAATTTTTTCAGCCCATTTCGGATAAAGCAAGCAATTGGTGGTAAGAGTAGTAATGAACCCCAAATCTTTGGCAAGCGTAAGGATTTTATCAATTTCTCGGTGTAAAAGTGGTTCGCCCCCTGTAAAATCAATAACCTTGACTCCCAATTTACGTAAATCTTGCAAGTTAGCTCGGATATTTTCAAGATTAGCGTAAGGAGAAGGTTTTTCCCAAATATCACAAAAACTGCAAGTGGCATTACAGCGGTAGGTCAGGTAATAGTTGCATAGAACAGGTTTGCGGATTAAACGCATATCAAGGGGCTAATCTTTGAACTTTCCAAGTCTGATTTTCTTGCCAAACATAGCAAATTCTATCGTGTAAGCGGTTTTCTCTGCCTTGCCAAAACTCTACATAATGCGGCTGAACCACATAGCCTCCCCAATGCGTAGGACGAGGAATTTCTTTATTTTCAAATTCTTTTTCGTATTTGGCAAAAAGATTTTCTAAAACATTTCTGCTTTCAATGACCTGACTTTGAGGAGAAGCCCAAGCCCCTAACTGACTTTCGCGGGGGCGTGAAAGAAAATAATGGGTACTTTGTTCAGCACTCAAAAAAGAGGCTTTGCCTTCTATACGAACTTGACGTTCTAATTCTGCCCAAAAAAAAGTAAGTGCAACCGATTGGTTTTGAGCAATTTCTACCCCTTTACGACTTTGGTAATTTGTGTAAAACACAAAACCACCATCTATAATACCTTTCAAAAGTACCACTCTGCAGGAAGGTTGTCCTGTGGCAGAAACGGTTGCCAAAAACATAGCATTCGGTTCTAAAATTTCGGCTTTCAGAGCTTCGCTGAACCAAATTTCAAATTGCTCTATTGGGGTTTTGCGAACATCTTGAATATCCAAAGACGCTAATTTGTATTCGCGGCGAAGCTGAGAAATACTAATCTCCATAACCTTTTTTTGACAAAATTAGTAAAAACAGGCTTTTAATCAACTTTCATTGGGAAAATTTTTTGATTGAACTTTTACTTGATAAAAATTTATGTAAAATAATGAAAAATTGATTTTTGTAAATTTGTTAAAATTACAAGCAAACTCTTTGGGAAAAAAAATCAAAAAAGACTTGCGTATATTTTTTTTTTTTTTTTTTTTTTTTTTTTTTTAAAATAATGTTTAAATTAAAAATTAAAATCCATTAAAATAATTAAAAAAAATAAAAAATTTATTTTTTAAAATTTTTAAAAATAAAAACAAAAAAATTTGGAAAAAAAAAAAAAAAAAAACTTCCTAATAAATTTTTTTTTTTTTTTTTTTTGTGATGTTAAAATAATGTTTCACTTAAAAAGTAAAAGCCATGAAAAATTTATTTCTATTTTCCCTACTTTTGTGGGCTAGCGTAATTTTAATTAGCTGTGAAAGTAAAATTTCTAATAGCAAGGAAGTATTTAAGAAACAAGTGAACCTGAATGAAGAAAAATTGCTATTTCCTGTGGGTTCTACTTTTAGAGAGTTGGAAGATAAGGGGATTAAGCTATTTGAAGTAGAATTGCCAGAAGGTTATTTTTTTAGAGTTAATGGAGAAGTAGGAGGAAATGTTAAGACTTTCACTTGCTCTTGTTCTCAGCAAGGAAATTGCTATCCAGTTTTGAGTGTTGGACCTAAAGGATATACACCTTCTTGTTTAAGTGAGGGTTGTTCGCATTGCAATATTTATGTATATGATAGGAGAGAAGGAAAGATGACTTTGGAAACTTGGGAAATAGAAATTGGAAATGCAGAATTTGTAAAAAATTTATCACAGCTTTTTCAAAAAACTGATTTTGCAAACAAGAAAATTAAACCTTTGGTATCATTTACACGCTTGCAAAGTCTTTATGCCGCCAGTGAAATAGATTTATTGGACGTTGGAGTACAAAATGAAATCAATGATTTAGTAAATATGTTCTACAGAGATTTACGAACAGAAAAAACAATTTCTTTCCCTAAAATTGATTTCACAAATGGTAAAATTCCAAAAGAATATAGTGTTTTACCTTTAGAGGTTTCAGGAAAATATTTTTTTATGGTAATTCCCAACGATAATGGATTGATTACATTAGAATACAGGACTTTACCTCATTATGACTTCTCTGTGATAAAATGTTATGGTTCTTGTACAGGTGGTACTTGCAAATCAACATCTGCTCCTGGTTCAAACGGTACAACATTAATCATTTGCAGTGGTTGTCCTAACTCTTGTAAGATTTCCTATTAGTTTTTAATGAAATAAAAAACAGCGCTAAAAATTACTTTTACCGCTGTTTTTATACTCAAATGAATTGGGTTTATACTACTTACTTTTGGCATTTTGGCTTCGGTCGACAACCAAAAGAGTGTTTTTGAATTACTTTCCTCAAAACTCAAAACCACTTTTCATTCAGTATAAGATTATTCGTTAGAATTTTCGCTTTCGTCCATTTCGCGTTTTTTCTCTTCTTCTTCTTTCAATCTTTGCTCTTCTTTATCAGTTTTACGTTCTAAAAGTCCCTCTTCAATGGCGGCACCTATGTATTTGGTGATGATTTCAATGGATTTGTAGGCATCATCATTGCCGGGGATAGGAAAATCTACTTCGTTGGGGTTAGAATTAGTATCCACAATAGCAAATACAGGAATACCCAAACGATTAGCTTCTTTTACAGCAATATGCTCTCTTTTAATATCTACCACAAACATAGCCGAAGGCAAGCCTCTCAAATCTGAAATACCCCCCAAAACTTTTTCAAGTTTATCTCTTTTTCTCATCAAAAGCAGACGCTCACGTTTAGCGAGGTTTTCAAAATCTTCACTTTTGATAAGTTTTTCAATGGATGCCAATTTTTTGAGAGATTTTTTGATAGTAACGTTGTTAGTGAGCATACCGCCAAGCCAACGTTCTGTAACATAAGGCATTTTGAGACGTTTGGCTTCATTAGCAACGATTTCTTGGGCTTGTTTTTTAGTAGCCACAAACAATACTCTTTTACCAGCACGCACTATTTTTTTCAAAGCCTCTGCTGCTTCTTGCAGGCAAGCAATGGTTTTGTTGAGGTCTATGATGTGGATACCATTTTTCTCCATAAAAATATATGGAGCCATACGAGGGTCCCACTTACGCGTGAGATGCCCAAAATGCACCCCTGCGTTCAAAAGGTCTTTATATTCAATTGGTTGAGTCATTTCTACAAAATTTTGATTTGAACATACCAAAGATTAACGCTTGCTGAACTGGAATCTTCTGCGAGCTTTTCTTCTTCCGTATTTTTTACGTTCTACCATGCGAGGGTCACGAGTAAGGTAACCTTCTTTTTTCAAAGCTGTGCGATATTCAGGATTGTATTCTACCAATGCCCGAGCAATCGCTAAACGCAATGCCTCTGCTTGTCCTGAGATACCACCGCCATCTAAATTAGCTTTAATATCAAATTTGCCAAGCTCGCCTACTAATGCAAGTGGCTGATGAATAATAGTTTGTAATACTTCTGTTAGAAAGTAGTCTTTATAGTCTCTGCCATTGACGGTGATGTTGCCGTTTCCGCTTTTCATGTAGATACGTGCAACGGCTGTTTTTCTTCTTCCGATTGTATTGATAACTTCCATACCAAATTAGAATTGTAAAGTGATAGGTTTAGGTTGTTGGGCTTGATGAGGATGCTCGCTACCAGCGTAAGCATGCAAATTCTTAAACAATTTTCTACCCAAGCGATTGCGAGGTAGCATACCTTTCACTGCCATTTCTACCAAGCGAGCTCCTGAGAATTTCTCTTTAATTTCACGAGGAGTACGTATCCTTTGCCCACCTGGATAACCTGTGTAACGGATATATTCTTTTTCCGTCCATTTTTTGCCTGTTAGGCGTATCTTATCGCAGTTGATAACTATGACGTTATCACCACAATCTACGTGAGGCGTGTAATAGGTTTTGTGTTTGCCTCGGAGGATGCTTGCTATTTGGCTCGCCAAACGACCAAGGACGGCAGAGTCAGCATCCACAATGACCCATTCTTTTTGCACCGTACCTTTGTTAGCCGAAATAGTCTTGTAACTTAAATGATCCATTTTGACCTTGATTTTTATGTAAAAAACAAATCTACTCCCGTTTCTAAAAAACGGAACGCAAAGGTAAGGTTTTTTTGTGGCTTTGCAAAATTTTTTGCAAAATTTTATTATGACTAAAAGTTTTTGATTTTACACGTCTCTCTTTGGCATTTCGGCTTGTTATCAATAGTGCCATTAACTACTGAAAAGTTTAACTACTTTTTTCTGAAACTAACTTCTCAATATAACTTGAAGGCAAAGGAAAAACTTGTTACAACAAAGATTTTACAAAAAAATTTTTTTATTCAAATGGAATATTTTATCTTTGTGCCTCCAAAATTTTACTTAAACTTGTGAAACATAATTAGTTACATTAAACATATACTAAAATGACAAAAGCAGAAGTAGTTGCAGAAATCGTTGAAAAAACGGGTATTGAACGTCTAATTGTACAAACTGTGGTAGAGCAGTTTTGTAATGTTGTAAAAACTAATATGACCAAAGGCGAAAATATTTACATTCGTGGCTTTGGTTCTTTCATCAATAAAAAAAGAGCTAAAAAAACAGCTCGTAATATTTCCAAGAATACAGCTATTATTATTGATGCTCATTATGTACCTGCCTTTAAACCTGCTAAAACCTTTGTAGCAGAAGTTAAGAAGAATGTAACTGATAAGAATGCAAAACAAGCTAAAAAGCGTAAAAAGAAATAATATATGCTCAAATGGCAAGGATTTTTGGTCGTGGGAGCGGTTTGTTTGGTAATAGGCTTCTTTTTCTTGCCTAAAGTAGTAGTGAAAAATCCTTCGGGAAAAACTGTAGAGCAGGCTGTTTTGGAAAAAGATAAAACGACTTCTTCTAAACAACACGACCCTGAAATAACCGAAAGCGACCTAAAAATCTTTGCTTATTTCAAAAAAGAATGGCAGACCGCAAGCGATGTAAAAACTAAATTACAATGGACAGATTCGCTTGCTAAAATCTACAAAAAGTTTAATCAGTGGGATAGTGCCGCTTTTTACGCTGAAAAAGTTGCCCAACAATATAACGAAAAACTAACTTGGCTCAAAACTGCTGAAAGTTATTTTGAGGCTTTTACTTTTGCTTTGGATTCGAGCAAAATTCGCCAGTTAGGTCAGAAAAGTTTGCAGGCTTATGAAAAGGTTTTAAGTTTTGAGCCTGAAAACTTGCTTGCTCAGACTAAAATGGGAGTCTTATATAAAAATCTCAATCCGCAAGCACCTATGAAAGGAATTCAAATGGTTGCTGCGGTAGTGAAAAAAGACCCTAATAATGAATTAGCACTTTTTTACTTGGGAACTTTTTACGCTGAAAGAGGAGCTTTTCAAGAAGCTATTGAGCGTTTTGAAAAAGTTGTGAAGCTAAATCCTAAAAATCCTGATGCTTGGATTTATTTGGCTCAATGTTATGAAGAGACACAAAAGCCTCAGAAAGCCAAAGAAGCTCTTCAAAAAGTGCTTGATTTAGACATAGCTCCTGAAATCAAGCAGGAAATTCAAAAGAAAATTCAAACTTTGTGAATTTGTATTTCAACGTGAGTTATTAGTTAAGTTTTTGATATGCAGTTATTTGTGAAAAAAAATTAGGATAATTGTAAAAATAATTGGACTTGTATTGTACTTATCCAAGATTTAGCTATACAATTCAAATGAGTAAGTTGATAGCTTGGGGGTTAGGTGAGTCCCCCTCTCCTTTGGAGAGGGGGTAGGGGGTGAGGTTAAAAAAACGTTATTTTGAGCAATTTACCTACAATGTGAGTTGTTGGTTAATTGTATGCAGTTATTTATGAAAAATTTTTGGGGTAATTTTAATGATTAAGTCTGCATTGCACTTATCTAAGATTGGACTCATAATTCACGTTTCAGTATTTTGTTTTACCTCTGCTATTTAATTTTTTCTTTTTGAAAAATTCGTTTTTATGCTTGTTCAGACAAGAAAATATGCTTTTGAGGATTTTATTAAGTTTTATGAACGCATAGGCGAGCGTGGAGGCTTTGAGTTTGTTGATGGAGAGATTTGGGACAAATATGCAGGAAAAATAGTAGATGAAAGCTTTATTGAGTGCATTTTATCGGATACTTTCAACGAGAATGACTTGCCAATTTTCGCTATGCCAACTCAATTCCACGACTTGATTATTTCTAATTTGCTTTTTATTCTTTTAGAACTATTGAGAGGTAGAGGCTTTATGACTTACTCGCAAAAAACAGCTATTTGTAATGAATGTACAGAAAAACATTATCGTGAGCCTGATTTGGTGGTTGTAGAGAAAAAGCGAGAGCAACGCAATACTTTTCAACAAGTTCTCAATCCTGTAATGCTTGTAGAGGTACTTTCTAAATCTACTGAAAAGATTGATTTAGTGGATAAATTAGAGGAGTATCAGAAAATTCCGAGTGTGCAAGTATATATGGTTGTATGGCAAGATAAATACAAAGTATTGATTTACAGCCGAAAAGAAGAATTTATTTGGGAAGAAAGAATTTATGAAGGTCTGAATAAAACTGCTTTTGTACCATTTTTTGACATAGAAATCCCGCTCAATAGAATTTATGAAGATGTAAGTTTTGAAATTCAATAACGGCAAAAAATGATAACTTTCCCTAATGCCAAAATCAATTTAGGACTTTATATTACCGAAAAACGTCCTGATGGGTATCATAATTTGGTTTCGTGTTTTTATCCTGTGGGGGTGCAAGATGTTTTAGAAATACTTCCCGCCGAAGAACTTGATTTAACAATAAAAGGATTACCCATTGATACCCCAATTCAAGAAAATCTTTGTTACAGAACCTATCAACTACTTGCCCAAGATTTTAATTTATCTGCGGTGCGTATCATTTTACTGAAAAATATTCCTATGGGAGCGGGTTTGGGTGGTGGTTCGGCTGATGTAGCTTTTCTAATCAAAATGCTGAATGAATATTTTAATCTACATTTAAGCACCCTTCAAATGCAAAATTATGCAAGTCGCTTGGGAAGTGATTGTGCTTTTTTTATAGAAAATAAGCCAAAAATTTGTCTTGCCAAAGGCGATGTTTTTATGCCTACTTCGCTAAATCTGCAAGGTAAAAAGATAGTTGTTGTATATCCCAACTTTGCGATTTCTACTGCCGAAGCCTACAAAGGAGTAAAACCCACTCCGCTTGATTTTGATTTGAGAGAGAAATTAGAAAAATCTCCAATCCAAGAGTGGAAATATTGGCTAAAAAATCAGTTTGAAGAACATTTGTTTGAAAAATATCCTATTTTGGCTGAAATAAAATCCAATCTTTACGCACAAGGAGCTTTGTACGCATCCATGACAGGTTCAGGTTCGGCGGTTTATGGTATTTTTGAAAACTTCCCTGCCCAAATCTCCTTCTCTAAAAGTTTTTGGGTGTGGCAAGGAGAATTATACTAAACAGAAATTTGGTTTTACCTCGTTTTTCTTTTGCTCTTTGAGCAAAACGAAGCACCCAGAGCAATACAAAACTGAATTTCCTCAATTATAAATAGTTACACAAGGTTTTTGAAAAAATAAATTCTAATTTTTTGCTTTGCCAAATCTTTTTATTAACTTGCTTCATTGTGAGTTAAAGTTTTGTTCATTTTCACTTAAAATACAAATCTATGCTTATTGAAAAACTAATCAACATCAACCAATTCATAGCTCCTCCGGGTAAAAAAATTTCGCTCAAAGATTTTCCCACCAAATACAAAGGCAAAGAATTAAGTAAAAAAGATGCTGAAATGCTTTTGGAAGAAGGTAGAAAGCAACTTGCAGTAATGCAGGATAAACTTTACGCTCATAACCAATATAGTGTGTTAATTATTTTTCAAGCTATGGATGCGGCAGGTAAAGATGGAGCTGTAAAGCACGTTATGTCGGGATTAAATCCTTTGGGAGTGCGGGTGTATAGCTTCAAAGCTCCTACGCCTCACGAACTTGACCACGACTATTTCTGGAGACACATGCAAGCCTTGCCGCCTCGTGGTGAAATTGCTATTCACAATCGTTCGCATTACGAAAATGTACTCGTAACCAAAGTTCACCCCGAATACATTTTGAACGAAAATTTGCCCGGTATTGATAGCGTAGATAAAATTGATAAAAAATTTTGGCAAACTCGTTACGAGCAAATTCGCCGCTTTGAAAAAAATCTCACCGAAAATGGCATGATAATTCTTAAATTCTTTTTACACGTTTCCAAGGAAGAGCAGAAAAAACGTTTTTTAGAAAGGATTGAAAATCCTGAGAAAAACTGGAAATTTTCAGCTTCCGATGTCAAAGAAAGAGCCTTTTGGGACGAATATCAAAAAGCCTTTGAAGATGCTATCTCTGAAACTTCTACTGAAAATGCCCCTTGGTTTATCATTCCTGCTGATACAAAATGGTATGCTCGTCTTGCGATTGCTACCATTATTTATGAACAATTTGAAAAACTGAATTTAAGCTATCCTACTGTGAGTGCCAAACAAAAAGCCGCTCTGGAAGAAGCCAAAAAAATACTCCTTGCCGAAGAAGAAAAGAAAGACAAGAAAAATAAAAAGTAACCTCAAACAAAAACTTGATAGGTTAGTTTTTCTGAAAAAAATTTATGCGGAAGGTCAGAAAAGAGCATTTGCCTGAAAAAATTTGTGTAACCTGCGGCAGACCTTTTGCTTGGCGAAAAAAATGGGAAAAAGTTTGGAATGAAGTCAAGTATTGCAGCGATAAGTGCCGAATGAATAAGTCCAAGTCTGTTTGAATTTTCAAACAGACTTTTGTTTTCCACGAAAGAATGTTATTTTTAAGCCTTTAATTTCTAAGGCACGATGTTTCAAACCTTATATCAACTGATGCGGCGTTATGTAGAAGTACGCTTGCAACTGATAGAAAATCATCTCCAAGACGAACTACATCAACTTTTTACCAAAGCCTTGATAGCTCTTATTTGGCTCTTTTTAGGTTCAGCAGGCTTGCTTTTTGTATGTTTTGCTTTGGCTTTCGCCCTAAACGAATTTTTACAAAGTGCTTTTTTAGGTTTCCTGATAATAGGTTGCTTGTTTATTTTCGGATTAGTGATTGCAATTTTACCTACTTTTCGCAAAAAATTGATGGATAAGATTTCAAACTATTTCAATTCTCAAAAGCGTTGAGCTATGTTAGCCAAAGTGTATGCGTATGCTGTATATGGAGTAAATGCTTTTCCGATAACCGTGGAGGTCAATGTAGGGCAAGGGCAGGGACTTTTTATGGTGGGTTTGCCTGATAGTGCTGTAAAAGAAGCCTCGCAAAGAGTAGAATCTGCTTTGAAATACATTGGTTATTTTTTCCCTCGCCAAAAGGTAGTAGTTAATCTTGCTCCTGCGGATATACGCAAAGAAGGTGCCGCCTATGACTTAACCATCGCTTTGGGTATTTTGCTTGCCTCTGAACAAATAGTTTCGGCAGAAGCCGAAAAATATGTAATTATGGGAGAGTTGGCTCTGGATGGCATTTTACGTCCTATCAGGGGGGTATTACCGATTGCCATTGAGGCTCGCAAAAAGGGTTTCAAAGGCTTTATTCTGCCCAAAGATAATGCTTCCGAAGCCGCTATTGTCAATAATTTGGACATTATTGGAGTTGAAAATTTGCAAGAAGCTATAGATTTTCTTACAGGTACAAAGCATATTGAACCCTTACGCAAAGATACTCGTAAGATTTTCAGCGAAAATTTGGATAAATATGATGTAGATTTTGCAGATGTGCAGGGGCAAGAAAGCATGAAACGAGCTTTGGAAATTGCGGCTGCTGGGGGGCATAATGTAATCATGATTGGTCCGCCGGGAGCGGGTAAAACTATGCTTGCCAAGCGAATTGCTACTATTTTGCCACCGCTTACTTTGCACGAAGCTCTTGAAACTACTAAAATTCATTCTGTTGCAGGCAAATTAGATAGCAACGCTTCGCTGATTTCTACGCGTCCTTTTCGTTCTCCACATCATACGATTAGTGATGTTGCTCTGGTAGGCGGTGGAGCAGTACCACAACCTGGTGAGATTTCTTTGGCTCACAATGGAGTTTTGTTTCTTGATGAACTTCCTGAATTTAAGCGAAGTGTTTTAGAGGTAATGCGTCAGCCTTTGGAGGAGCGTAAAGTAAGCATTGCCAGAGCCAAAGTTTCCATTGAATTTCCTGCTAATTTTATGCTTATTGCCGCTATGAATCCTTGTCCATGTGGCTACTACAATCACCCTGAAAAAGAATGTGTATGCCCACCAGGTACGGTGCAGAAGTATTTGAACAAAGTTAGCGGTCCTTTATTGGATAGAATTGATTTGCATGTAGAAGTTACGCCTGTTTCTTTTGAAGAGTTAAGTTCCAATGTCAAGACAGAAAGCAGTGCCACTATACGCGAGCGAGTGATTAAGGCACGCGAACGCCAAACTGAACGTTTTGAAAAACTCGGAATGAAGCATATTTACTCCAACGCTATGATACCTTCGCAACTTGTCAAGGAGATTTGCGTAATTGATGAAGCAGGTAAAATCTTGCTCAAAGCCGCTATGGAGAAAAAAGGACTTTCAGCAAGAGCTTACGACAGAATTTTGAAAGTAGCTCGTACCATTGCCGACCTTGCAGGTAGTGATAAAATTCTTATAGAACATCTTGCTGAGGCTATTCGTTACCGCGATTTGGATAAGGAAAATTGGGGGGCATAAAACAAAATTTTAGCTATATTTGTAAAAAGTTGCTATGAACAAGAAATTCATTCGTTTTGATTGGGCATTGAAAAAATTACTACGCAACAAGGCAAATTTTGATATATTAGAAGGTTTTTTATCCGAGTTGCTTCGTTTTGATGTAACCATTGAAAGTATTTTAGAAAGTGAAGGAAATAAAGAATATGAATACGACAAGTACAACAAAGTAGATATTCTTGTCAAATCTTCAAATAACGAATTGATGCTCATTGAGATTCAGAACGAGTCTGAGATTGATTATTTCCAAAGGATGATTTATGGGGTTTCCAAACTAATTACAGAATACATCAAACAAGGCGAGCCTTATGGTACTATCAAGAAAGTTTATTCTATCAATATTGTATACTTTGGATTAGGGCAGGGCAAAGACTACGTCTATGAATACAGAGGCGAATTTTTCGGCTTGCACGAAAATGATATTTTGCTTCCTACCCTTATGCAGCAGCAGGAATATCAGGTGCAAAAGGTTTCAGATATTTTTCCTAAATACTACATTCTGAAAGTAAATAATTTCAACGATGTTGCCAGAGATACTTTGGACGAGTGGATATATTTCTTGAAAAACAGCGAAATCAAAGACGACTTCAAAGCTAAAGGATTAGATAAAGCCAAAGAAAAATTACTTTACGAGCAACTTTCTGAGGAAGAGAAAAAAATGTATGAACGCTTTCAAGAAAATAAGCGAATTGAAAGTAGTATTAGTTACACTGCCAAGCAAGAACGCAGTATTGAAATTGCCCGAAATGCTATTCAGAAAGGATTTGATGACCAAACAATTGCCGAAATAACTAACCTACCTGTTGAACAAATTGAAAAATTACGCAAAGAATACTTTTAGCTTTTCTTTTCAAGCTGTATTTGTGAAAACGACTTTTTCTCTCTATTTTTGCGAGCCTTTATCAAAAATTGCAAAAATATGTCTTTGAAATGTGGAATAGTTGGTTTGCCGAATGTGGGCAAATCTACTTTATTTTCAGCACTTACTAGCATTCAGAATGTTGCGGCAAACTATGAATTCGCTACTATTGACCCCAATATTGGCATTGTAGATGTGCCTGATAGTCGTTTGTATGCTTTGGCGGAAATTGTAAAGCCTCAGAAAATCGTGCATACTACGGTAGAGTTTGTAGATATTGCAGGTTTAGTGAAAGGGGCAAGCAAAGGAGGAGGTCGGGGAAATGCTTTTTTGGCTAATATTCGGGAAGTAGATGCTATTATTCACGTTTTGCGTTGTTTTGATGATGATAATATAGTGCGTTCAGTGGGTCCTGTCAATCCTGTTTCCGACAAGGAGATTGTAGAAATGGAGTTACAACTCAAAGATTTAGAAAGTATAGAGAAAAAAATTGGTAAAGTAGAGCGTGCCGCTAAATCAGGAGATAGCAAAGCGAAAGTTGAATTTGAGGCTTTGAAGCGTTACAAGGCTCACTTGGAGCAAGGTAAAAATGCACGAACCTTGCCTGATGCCACAGAAGAAGAAAAAGAAGCTATCAAGGATTTGTTTTTGCTCACGATGAAGCCTGTTTTGTATGTGGCGAATGTTGATGAAGCCTATTTACACGAAGATAATCACCATGTTAAGGCTTTACGTGAGGCTGTCAAAGATGAGGATGCAGAAGTTTTGCGTATTTGTGCGGCTTTGGAGGCTCAAATCGCTGAAATTTCCGACAAAGAGGAACGTAAAATGTTTCTGAAAGAATATGGTTTGGAGGAGTCGGGTTTAGATGTATTGATACGTGCCGCTTACAAACTGCTGAATTTGATAACTTATTTTACCGCTGGCGAGAAGGAAGTGCGTGCTTGGACAATTCGCAAAGGGTGGAAAGCTCCCCAAGCCGCAGGGGTCATTCATTCAGATTTTGAGAGAGGTTTTATCAAAGCTGAGGTTATCAAGTTTGCGGATTTTATGCAATATAAATCCGAGCAAGCCTGCAAAGAAGCAGGAAAAATAGCTATACAAGGAAAAGATTATGTCGTAGAAGATGGAGATATTATGCATTTTCGGTTTAATGTGTGAGATGCGTAAGGTATTTATATGCCCCAAAATCAAATACAAGATCTTCTTTTAGCATTTTTATTTTTGGGTGGTGGCTTAATAAAAATAGCAACCACCTAATGCTTTGAGTTGATGCTTTTTAGATTTATCCAAAACTTTACGTGTAATTCACGTTGAATATGCAAAAAAACTAATATTCATTAACTTGTACTTAATTCAAAATTACCACCGCTAATTGGTATCAATTTAGAGAAAGTTTATTGGCTTGTTTTCGCAAGCAAAATCTTACGTAATTTTAGAGTGTGTGAGTCCTGGATAAGTTAAATTTCTACTGCAACAGTTTCCTGATAGCCTCTCTATTATTTTTCTTTTGTTCTTGCTTTTGCCAAATAATAGCTTTGGCGACTCTTTCAGGGCAATTTTGAGCTATACAACGCTCACAAGTTTCTCCTACTTTGCGAGTAGGAATGTTTATGTCTTGCAAGAAATGAATGATTTTTTCTGATTGTGCTGAAATCTTGATGCCTACTGCTACACTACTCAACGCAGGTGTGGGCGAAAGCGAACGAGCCATTGCCAACACCCAATAACGATTATCCGAATTGTAGTATTCAGAAATTTGAGACTTGCAAAGAATTTCCTTCTGTGGATTAGGTAATTTCTGTAAATCCTGCAAAATGCTAATAGAAATCCAACGTCTGCAATAATGCTCTCCCAAAGCCGAAGCATGCGGATTGTGCAAACCTGAAAGATGTAATTCTTTGGTCAGATTGAATTGATTTTCAGCATTATCAAAGCGTAAAAAGAAAAGTTCTTGTAAGCTAAAATGTTTGGGCAAAAGATTGGTACAACGATACAAAAAGGTTTCAGGGCTAACTCGGTACTTGGCAAGTAAATTCAGCAGGAAATTAGAGTCAAAATTTTCTTTGGTGAAGAAATTTTGCAAGTCTGCAATAAGTTGATTTTCAGATAGTAACAAAGCCCCTGCAAAATAAGAGGCTTGAAAATTACTCAAAACCTCTTCAAAAGATTTCACTTCCACCCACGAAAAAGTATAAGTACGCTTGGCAGGTTTGAGCAAAGCATAACCAATTTCACGAGCTAATACAAAACGTTTTTGCTCCTCATTGAGCAAACGATTGATAAGCAAAGTTTTCCCTTTCAGCAATGAACGCAAATGTTGTAATGGTTTTTCAAAATCATATTCTTGCACTTGTATTGCAAATTCTTTCTCTAAAATATTTTGCAAAGTTAAAGTCTCGGGAATAGTAGTTTCAGGGAAAAAGGTGTTTTTACATTTATGAGCTTCTGCTTCCAGTTCAGGGAAATAATTTTCGTGCATTTCTTGGTAAGACCGCAAAGCCGAAAAATAAAATTCCTCAATTTGCATATCATAACTGCGAGCAATCTCCACAAGCGTACTAATAAAAGCCGTTACTTTATCAGGTGCATTGACCAGTATTTCTAAAAATTGAGCAGGTTCAATGCCAAAAATTTCCAAAGGAAATTCCTCAAAAAAGCCCGATGCTAAAAGTTTGCTCAAAGGCAAAAGTTTCTTTTGTAATTTCAATGAAACTAACCAATCATAGCTTACTCCCAAAGACTCAGCAAGTAAGGCGATTTTTTCACTTTGCGGATATTTTTTGCCTTTTTCTATTTCATTCAGGTACGAAACCGAAATACCTGTTTTATGAGCAAGTTCAGAAAGGGACATTCCTTTTTCTTGTCTTGCCTGCTTGACCTTTAAGCCAAAAATTAGCCGTATGTGTGCTTTGGAAATCAAGTCAAAAGAATTACAAAAACACTTCCTTCAAATTACAAGTAGATTCTACCCCAATTTTGTCATAATTTTCAGTAAGCCATTTTTCAGCGGCTTCTCTGCCATAAGCACGCAAACGTAATAGAAATTTCCAATCGGCATTGAGCTTACTGGAAACACTCATTCCACTCATCAATTCTTCGGGATTGATGTGGTGAATATTGATTTTTCGTGATTTACCATCCAAGTTCAAGCCCAACTGCAAAAGTCTTTGAATTAGATTTACCCGCCGCATTTCATGCATAAGGCTGGTATTGAAACTCAATGTATTGATACGGTCCCGAATTTCATCGGCGGTGCGAGGTACTTCTTTGATACGAATAGGATTGATTTGAATAAGTAGAATATCTGACGTTTCGGTATCGTTGATAAGTGGAAAAATCGGAGGATTACCCATATAACCGCCATCCCAGTAGTAGTTGCCGTCAATTTCTACGGCTTTGAACAAAAACGGCAAACAAGCCGAAGCCATTACAGCTTTCAGGCTAATCTCCTCGCCTGAAAAAATCTTTGCCCTGCCCGTACAAACATTAGTAGCACAAACAAATAACTTACATCCCTTGTATGACTTCAAAGCCTCAAAATCTACTAAACTTTCCAAAATACTTTCTATGGGATTGTAGTCCAAGAGGTTGAATTGGTAAGGAGAAAACATCATTGTAAAGAAATCCAAAATCTGGTAGGCAGGAGAATAATCTAATTTACCACTATCCCCGAACCATTTTTCATACCAACTGGGTTGAATAGGTGAAAATTTTTGTTCATCAGAAATTTTTTTCCAAAACTTGTAGAGCAGGTCAATGGCACCTTTTCTACCTCCTTGCATTAAGCCATACGCTACTATGGTGGCATTCATAGCTCCTGCACTGGTGCCACATAAGCCATCTATTTGTATGCGTTCGTCCTCCAAGAGTCTTTCTATGACCCCCCACGTAAAAGCCCCGTGTGAGCCACCTCCCTGTAAAGCTAAATCTAATGTCTTCATCAATTTTAAGTTTGTGTGCAAATATAAAAAACTTGCAAGCTAACTGCAAAAATTGTAGTTTTGAGCTTTTAGAAAACATGATAACTATGCCTTACGACCTTTCTTTGAAGCAAAGGCTTGTGTTTTTTGGGGGGGTATTGATGTTTCAGTTTTGTTTTGGCTGGGGGTTGGCTCAGAAAAAACCTAATCCTGCTTTGGACACACTGCCTCCTATACTCTTAATGGACGAAAGCCTACAAGCCGAACTTGCCGATGCTCTTGATAAGATGTATAATTTTGAGTTTGAGATAGCAGAGAAAGAATTTTTACAAATTCGCAAGCGTTATCCGCAGCATCCGTTGCCTTATTTTTTAATGGCATTGAGCCAATGGTGGAAAATTATGCCCAACACCGATAATCAGGCGTATGATGATATTTTTCTTGCCTACATCGATACCACACTTGCCAAAGCAGAACAATTATACCGAGCTAATCCGAAAAATGTAGAGGCTTCCTTTTTTTTAGCTGCTGCTTATGGTTTCAAGGGCAGGTTTCATGCCGACCGCGAGCAGTGGTTCAAAGCGGCTTCAGCAGGTAGAAATGCTCTGCGACATATGCGTAGAGGAAAGGAAATCAACGAATTAAGTCCTGAATTTATGTTTGGCGATGGAATTTACAATTATTTTGCCGAATGGATACCTGAAAATTATCCTTTTCTTGCTCCTATTGTAGCTACTTTTCCCAAAGGTAATAAAGAACTTGGCTTAAAACAACTTGATGAAGTAGCTCGCAAAGCCTTTTATACACGCATTATGGCAAATTATTTCTTGATGTTTATTTACAATGGCGAAGGTAAAACGCATTTAGTTGCTCCTATTGCCAAGCGAATGTACGAAACATACCCAAATAATCCTTATTTTCATCGCATACATGCAATTAGTTCTTTTTTTATGGGGCATAGTGAAGAGGCAGAAAAATTAGCTCAGGAAATTTTGGCAAGAATTGAGAAAAAACAGTTTGGTTATGAAGCTATTAGTGGGCGTTTTGCTGCATATATTCTGGCTCAAACTCACACAGGTAAAAATATTAGCAAGGCTATTGAATACTTTGAGAAGGTTATTTATTTTGCTGAAAGCATCAAGGCTTACGACTCGGGTTACTACCAAACAACCTTGGAATGGCTTTACAGGCACTACCGCCAAAAAGGTGAATTAGAAAAAGCCAGAGAGTATTTGGAAAAATTAGCTCGTTATGCCGAAAAAAAAAATAAAAAACGTAAAATTGCTCGCAAAGAATTACGACAACTCAAACGTGATATAAAGAAACAAAAACGAATAGAAAATTTGTAAAGTTTAGCATTGTAACTTAAATTGATGTAATTTTTACAGATACATAGAACTTACACACTTAAAATTACGTAAGATAATTTTTTATGAATACAAGTGTATGATAAACAGACACTTAGTTGCCTTTGAGTTCAATGACATTTTGATATAGCTTTTCTTTTTCTAATAAGGTTTGGAATACTCAACTGCATAAAAACCTATAAAAATAAACTATTTTCACAAAATATTGATATTTAATTTTTTAACTTGCAGAACATTATCTAATCCAAGATTTTATAATATGCTAACTTTTGCTTCTCCAAAAACTAAAATGACAATGTAGATTTTTTCCATTATTTTTGTACAAAACCTTGAATGTTCTTCAAAAAAATGAATTTTGCATTATTGTTTCGTCAGAACTTGCTATTTGCTTTTCTAATAATTTTTCTGCTGATTTTTGCAGTAACAAACTTTGATGGCTATTATTTTTACGATGATACCACTTATGCCTACTATGCTTATCAAATTAAGCAAGGCACTTTCCAGATTGATAATCCTGATATTTTTGCCCATCGCTGGGGGTTGATTGTACCTTTGGCATTTTCCTACACAATTTTTGGTGTCAGCGATTTTGCTACAATTCTTGTACCTTTTTTGGCTACGCTTACAAGTTTTTTTCTTTTTTATACTTGGGTGAAAAAAAATCTCCATTCACCGCAAAAAGAAATTGCCTTGCTACTCTTCACACTTGACTTCTATACACTCTTTTTTGCCAACAAACTTTATCCTGATGTTTTACTTACTACATTGATATTAGGGGCAATAATTTTGCTTTGGAAACGAAAAAATAGTTTTAGGAAAGGTTTGCTATTTGCTTTCCTGAATTTTTGGGGTTTTTTATGTAAAGAAACTATCCTTTTTGCCATGCCTTTTTACATAGGCGTATGTATCTATGATGTGCTAAAAAGACAAAATTTGCATTTTTGGCTTTCTGCATTTATTTCAGGGTTTGCTCTTTTTGCACTTTACAGTATTTTTTATGCGTATTTTACGCAAACTCCTTTTTTCAAATTCACACTTATTCAAGCAGGGCATACCGACTATGTTCAGTTTAGGAGTGAAGACTTTCTATTGGAAAGATTGAGCTATGCACCTTTTTTGATGTTTATACAGACAGGTTTAATTGTTTCTTTTGCAGGTGCTTTGCTCAGAATATTTGCTCTCAACCGAAATTTACAAAATTTTACAACTTTCAATACTTGGTTTTTTGCTTTGGCACTTTTGAGTTTTTGGTTTATGCCTGTGGATTTTAGAAACTATACTCCTATTTATCTACTTCCTCGTCATATTTTGTTTTTAGTGCCACTATCGGCTATTGTTTCTGCCGAAGTTGTTTGCAAAAAACCTTACAATATTTTCACAGCTATTCTGATGTTTATTTCCGCAGTGCTTGCTTATCAAACTTTGGGTTGGAAAGTGGTTATTTTGTATGCGTGTTTGGCTGTGTTGTGGCTGACCTCAAACCCCAAAAGAGAGGGGGAGTGTATGACCTCACCCCCCAGCCCCCTCTCCAAAGGAGAGGGGGAGCGGTCTCTCCCAATAATCTCACTGATAGGAATAAAAAGAGCATTTAGATTACATAATTTCCAAAAACTCAAAAATTTGCTCAAATTTCTAAAAATAGAAGTTTTACTTTTGTTTTTCTTGCTTTTACATCCTGTTTATACGATGCTTAAACCTACCGAAACAGGCTACAAATACGAAAAGCAAATTTTTCAAACCTACCAAAATCTTTTTCAACAACCTTGTGTAGTATTTACCGATGATAAACTTGTTTCAGGGCATAGGTGGTATTTTCGTTTTGAAGTGCCACAAGGAGTTTTGTTCAGAAATTTTGAAGACTTGCCTCAATTTGCAGAAAGTAAATTCAACAAATACGTAATTATCAACGAATACAGCATAGCTTATTTTGAGCTTATTGGCACGCAATTTCCTGAATGGGTAAAAAAAATCCCCTCAAATTGGCGAAAAATTAGCAGTTTTGAAAAAGTACATTTGTATCAAATTCCATAGCTGATAATTACTCTTTCACAGCTTTCAGGCTAATGTCTAAACTTTTGACTGAATGTGTCAATGCCCCCACAGAAATAAAATCCACGCCACATTCGGCAATGCCAACAATAGTCTCTTCGGTTACACCTCCTGAGGCTTCTGTTTGATATTTGCCTGCAATCATTTCAACGGCTTTTCGCATATCTGCCAAACTCATATTATCCAGCATAATTACATCAATTCCGCCAACTTCCAAAACCTCTTGAACTTCTTGCAGATTTCGGGTTTCTACTTCTATCCGTAAAGATAAATTTTTATTTTTCAGATACTTATGTGTAGCTTCAATAGCTTTGCGAATACCTCCTGCATAGTCAATGTGGTTGTCTTTGAGCATAATCATATCATACAGCCCAAAACGATGATTTCTACCTCCACCAATCCATACTG